>JAVBRS010000158.1:0-6047 GCA_031547715.1 Oscillospiraceae bacterium | reverse complement strand
GCAAAACACCAGTTTAATAAGTTTTATCCATTCTGTTTTCATGTTGTATCTCTTTCATTTAAGTGAATTATGTTTTATATTTTTAAGCTGCCAGTGCTGCTTTACGGCGCAGGCCGGCAGGCCGGTTAAGGCTAAATTTACACTGCCTTTTGTGCAGCTGTGCACACTGTAAATATGCGCCGCTAATTTAAGCGCTGTAAAATACCGCCCGCCACCATACACAGGGCGGGTACCGCCGCTGTTTTTATTGCAGTTTTTGGCCGTCCGCCCCAATGGGCAGCACAACCCGCACCCGTGTGCCAATGCCAAGGCGGCTGTATACATCAAAATACCCGCCGTGCCTCTCTACCACCCAGTTTGCTATTGAAAGCCCAAGCCCGCTGCCGCCGGTTTTGCGCTCTCTTGCACTGTCTGCCCTGAAAAAGCGCTCAAACAGGTGGGGCAAGGCGCCTGGTTCAATACCCTCACCTTCATCCTGCACCTGGAAGTAGGGCGCCCCATCTGCGGTAAAACCGGCGCTTATGGCAATTCTAGCACCTTCGGGGCTGTATTTTGCGGCATTGTCAATTAAAATTCTTGCAGTTTGCTTAAGCAGGCCAACGTCGCCAAGCACATAGGGTTGCCCGGCACAGCTAAACGTATAAATATGGGTGCTGTCAATCATGGCACTTTCTTCCTGCACCTCTTTAACCATATCCGCAAGTGAAATGCCGTCTACCTCCAGCGGGGTTTTGCCGCTGTCGCTTCGCGCCAAAAACAAAAGCTGCTCCACCAGGCTGTTCATGCGGGCCGCCTCGTTTTTAATGGCGGTTATCCCCTCTTCCAGCACGTGTTCATCTTCTTTTCCCCAGCGGTCAAGCATGTTGGCGTAGCCTTGTATAACCGCTATCGGCGTACGCAGTTCGTGTGAGGCATCTGACACAAAGCGGTTTTGCTGGCGGTAAGCTTGCTCCTGCCTGTCTAAAAGGCCGTTTATGGCCTTTTCAAGGCTCTGCAAATCCTCGTCGCCGGTATGCAGGCGGGTGCCTGTTGCAAGGGGGTTAATGTGCGATATTGCATTTTCCAGGTAGTGGTACTTCTCCCATCCGCTGCCAATTGCCTGCGTGGTTAATGCCATTGTATTAAGCGGGTGCAGCTCTTGCCGCACGTGGTACGGGCCTTTTGCCAGCTGGCGCAGGCATAAAAACCCCTCAACTGTAAAAATAACCACAAACATCCATGAGAGCAAGGTTAAAAATTCACCGGCGTCAACGGTTACCAAAAAACCGTTGTCTGCTGTGAAGGTGTACTGCAAACCCATAATAAAGGCAAAAATATTGCCTGTGCCGGTGCTTGCAAACGCGCGGGGGACATTAACAAGCGCCCATGAGGAAATATAGTGGCTTTCCGCGCTGTAAGCCGCCCCAAAAACAGCAAGGCAGGCCGCCAAAATGTCTAAAAACAGAAAGGCGAAAAACATATCTGTAACAAAGCGCATATTAATGCTTTGCGCCGTTGAAATATTATGTTTGCCCTGCCCCGCTTGCCATGCAGCGCTGTTTTTTTGATGTGCGGCCATTTTACCCTCCCCCCGTTTCAACTTTGCTTTTATGCGGCATACTATTCTTCATTTTTAATTACGTAGCCCACACCCCGAACAGTGTGCACAATATGGCAACCGTACACATCGTCAATTTTACTGCGCAGGTATCGCACATACACATCAACAACGTTGGTTTCGCCCAAATACTCGTAGCCCCAAACCTGCTCTAACAAAGTTTCACGGGTAAGCACAATACCGCAGTTCTGCAAAAGTTTTTCAAGCAGCGTAAACTCTTTTTTTGTAAGTTCTATGGGGCTGCCCGCATAAGTTACCGTGTGTGCACCCTGGTTAAGCACCAACTGCCCATGGGTTAAAATGCCGTCTTCCGCCGGGGCGTTACCCACCGGGCTTCGCAATACCATGCGTATGCGGGCCAACAGCTCTTCAATGGCAAAAGGTTATGTAATATAGTCGTTTGCACACATGACAAGGCCGGCAACCATGTAGGTAACCTCACCCCTGGCAGTAAGCAGAATGACAGGCAGCGAAGAGGTTTTGCGCAGGCGGCGCAAAACCTCTATGCCGTTTAATTCCGGCAGCATAATATCAAGCAAAACAAGGTCATACCCGCCGCTTTGCGCCATGGCAAGGCCGGTTCTGCCGTCAGCTGTTTTATCGGTTTCGTAGCCCTCATGGCGCAGTTCAAGTTCTATAAATCTCGCCAGGTTTTCCTCGTCTTCAACAAGCAGTATACGCGCCATGCCGCCACCTCAAAAAATTCTCTCTTACTCTTCGCCGTCAATTTCTTTTTCTTCTTCTCTTTTTTTATTGTAAGCGCTCATAAACTCCTGCTTAATCGATTCCGCGGTGCTGCCCACCATATCCATAACATTGTTGACCGTGTCTTTACCAAGGTCAGGCCCTTTGAAAGAATAACGGAAACCAAAAAACAGCCCTACAACCATAAGGGGTATAAGCGCCCAAAACGCAAGCAGCAAAAGCAGTAAAAACACGGTGGTGCTTACAACTAACACGGTTTCACCGCTTTTTGTAATAACCAGGTTATTTTCATTTCCTTTTCTCAAAAGTGTGCCGATACCGCTAAAAATTTCACCGGCGTGGTCTTTGCCGGTTTTTTCATGTGCAGTGGCGCGCTGCTGGCTTTGCGTGCTGTAGTGGCCGCCCGCTTTCACTTCTTCTTGTTTTTCCAGGGCAATAAATGCCTGCAATATATCCCAGTTGTTCGCCTCTAAAATTGCGCTCGCCTCTTCTTTTGTAATGTTGGCGGCAGTGCTAAGTTTTTCTATCATTTCAATGTTTTCCATTTTTGCCTCTCCCTTTCCGCGTCAACGCGGTTGTTTTGTTTTAACATATAATACACCGGCTGTATTAAAAGTGCTTTTGTTTAAAATTAAAAGCCGGTTAAAAACAGCTTGTTAAAAATATGTTTTTTACCCTTTCGGCATTCCAAACAGCTCGTCCAATGTGCTTTTGTACGCCGGTAAAAAATGCGCTATAAAAAAGTTAACTTCCGGCAGCTGCATTGCTAAAAGCGCCGCAGTTTGCTGGGCTTTGGCAGGCGCAAACTCCATGTTCCCGCCCTTTTCTTCTTCTATACATTTTATTAAAGCTGAAAGGCGGTCTGCGCCTTTCAGTATGGCGTGCTCGCGCTCGCTTAAAATTTTGCCGGTTATATAAGGTGCCATTTCCTCCCTCACTTCGCCCGGCATCAGGTGCAGGTAGGTGGTGAGCGTCTCCTCTTCCAGCACTTTATATGCAGCGTGTATGGCAGGGTTTTTATACTTTACCGGCGTGGGTAAATCGCCTGTAACAATCTCGCCTGCATCGTGGTAAAGCGCGGCAACCGCAACCATCTCCGGGCGCACCGGCGCTGAAAATTTGTTCTTCGCCAAAAGGGCCAACATGTGGCTTAGGCTTGCCACCTCCATGGTGTGTTCGCCAAGGTTTTCAGGCCTTGTGCTGTGCATAAGCCCCCAGCGGTTAATGTATTTCATTCGTGCCAGCAAAGCGCTGAATGTGTAAAGTTCCATACTACTCCTTATAAATTGCCGTGTTTTTGCAAAAGCGCCAAATGCCGTGCTGCTTGCAAAGTTTGTAAAATTGGCCCATGCCATTTTGCTGCCGCCGGCGCAAAAATGTGTTTAATAGTATAACATATTTTGCTGTTTTTATATACCTTGGCGGGTGTAAACTTTGGTAGTTTAAAATATATTACCTTTGCACTGCCGTATAAAATATTGTATAATATAGCAGCTTTGCAAAGCTTGTTAAACTGCCTTGTAAGGCCAGCATATCAAAAGGCGGTGTATTTTTATTGTTTAAGCCAACAGGGCAGGCCGGGGCAACGCCCGCACAAAGCGCCCTTTTAAAAACCAAAAAACGTGAGTATGCCACGGCGTTTTGGGTTGCAGTGTTAACTGCCGCTTGCATTTTTTTGCCTTTTGTTATTATAGACAAAGGCTTTTTCCTCTATTGCGGCGACTATAATTCACAACAGATACCTTTTTATGTATATGTTCATAATGCCATTAAAAGCGGCGCAATTAACTACAGCTGGCAGTCAGACCTCGGCACGTCTTTTATAAACGCATACTCTTATTATATGGCCACCAGCCCGTTTATGGTTTTGCTGCTGCCTTTTCCAACCTCATGGGTACCGTACTTAATGGCCCCGTTAATGGCGCTTAAATTCGGCATTGCAAATGTTGGTGCTTTTGGTTTTTTGCGCCGTTATTCCCTCGGGCAAAGCTACGCTTTGTTCGGTGCGCTTTTATACACCTTTTCAGGGTACGCCGTTTACAATATATTTTTCAACAGCGGCTTTCTTGAGGCAATTGCCTTCTTCCCTTTTATGCTCTGGGCGCTGGACGATTATTTTGAAACTGGCCGCAAAGGCTTTTTCGCCTTCAGTGTGGCAATTAACCTTTTCAACAATTACTTTTTCTTTATAGGGCAGGCACTTTTTATTGCAGTTTACTATTTTGTGCGCCTTTTTGCCGGCGCTTACCCAAAAAACCTGAAAAAGTTTGCAGGCTTTGCATTTCAGGCTGTCCTCGGGTGTTTTATGGGGTGCCTGCCAACCTTCCCCGCGCTTATAAACCTTCTGCAAAACCCGCGTGTTTTCAACGGGCTTTCCGGTTTCGGGCTGCTGCTGCACGGCTCTGTACAGCAGTATATGGCCATTTTCTTCTCGGCCTTTTTCCCGCCGGACCCACCTTATCTCGCCAACCTTTTCACCAACGGCTCCATCCGCTGGACAAGCCTTTCGGCCTACCTTCCCCTTGTTTCTTTTGTTGGGGTTGCCACATTTCTTCTGGCAAAGCGTGGGCAGAAAAGCTGGCTTAAAAACATGCTTTATGTAAGCTTTATAATGGCGCTGGTGCCCGTGCTAAACAACGCTTTTTACGCCCTTAATGTAAACTACTACGCCCGCTGGTTTAATATGCCCATTTTGCTAATGGCACTGGCAACCATGGAAGTTGTGCAAAACCCGGCCTACGACCTGAAAAAAGGCTTTTATTTTACGGCAAAAATTTTTGCAGTGTATCTGCTTTTCGGCCTTATACCGTTGAAGCTGGAAAGCGGCAAATGGCAGCTTGGCCTTGCCGGCAGCCCGGCAAAATTTTGGCTCACCTTCTTCACCGCGGTTTTAGGGTTGCTTTTGCTGTACCTGCTTTTGGCAAACCGGCAAAAATGGGGCAATTTGCTCTTCATGCGGCGGCTTATTACCTGCACCATGGTGTTTATACTTCTCTACTCGGTCATTCATATCTCCCTCGGCAAATTCCCCCAGTGGGAGCGTGACGGCGACTTTAAAACCATGCGCTACGACCCTGTTTTTTCATCCGGCACGGTTAATGCCCTCTTGTATTACGATGATACCTTCTACCGCATTGACACCTATGAAGGCGGAGACAACCTTGGCCTTCACTGGAATTTGCCCTGCATTCAGTTTTTCCACAGCGTTGTCACACCCTCTATTATGGATTTTTACCCCAGCGTTGGGGTAACCCGCAACGTGCGCTCCACCCCGCCTATTTCAAACTATGCTCTGCGCGGGCTTTTGGGGGTTAAGTACCTTTTTGTGCCGGTGGGCAAAGTTGCCACCCTGCAAGACAACGGCAGTTTAAGCGGTTACACCTCTGTACTGCAGCTTGAAGACTACCAAATATTTGAAAACAACAACTACCTGCCCATGGGCTTTGCCTATGATTTTTACATGACAGAAGAGGATTTTGCCAGTGTTATAACCAGCCAGGCCGCCAATGTGCTTGTGCGCGCGGTGGTATTGAGCGAAGAGCAAATTGAACTTTACGGCCAAGATATGCAGGCGCTGCCGCCGGCCCAGCTTTATGATTTAAGTTACACATCCTTCGAGCAGGATTGTGCGGCACGCCGCCGGGCGGGGGTTTACAATTTTGAGGCGGACACAAACGGTTTCACTGCACAAATTAACCTTTCAACCCCACACCTTGTCTTTTTTTCCGTTCCGTATGACACCGGC
>JAVBRS010000123.1:0-14070 GCA_031547715.1 Oscillospiraceae bacterium | reverse complement strand
CCCGGTTCACCTTGCTTTGATACAAGGCAGCCCAGAGGGGCGGCGACGCTTTTTAGACGCCGCTATATGCCAGCTTAACCCCGGTTATATTGACACACTGCGCCGCTACACAAAATTTTTACAGCAGAAAAACGCAGCGCTTAAAAACACCCGCAGGCATTATTATGAACCGGCCTTTTTAGATGTACTTGATGAAAACCTTGCCACCCACGGGGCAGATATAAACCACCGCAGAGCGCTGTATACAAAAGCGCTGCAGGAAAGCGCAAGAGAAAAATACAGTGAAATTGCAAGGGGCAAAGAAAGGCTGTTTATAAACTATTCACCGGCCTTTCAAAACAAAGAAGAATTGCTTGAAGCCCTTTTAAAAACAAGGGAAAGGGACATGCAAATAGGGGCTTGCACCACCGGCCCCCACAGGGAAGACATGGCAATTGAAATGGACAGCCGGCAGGCAAAAAACTTTGCCTCACAGGGGCAACAACGCAGTGCGGCAGTTTGCCTTAAACTTGCAGAGGCGGCAGTTCTTGCCGAAAAAACCGGCCGGCAGCCGCTTATTTTACTTGATGACGTGCTTAGTGAGTTGGACGGTTACCGGCAAAGTTACCTTTTAAACCAACTGCTTGGCGGGCAGGTGCTTATTACCTGCTGTGAGGCAGGGCTTTTGGAAAAGACAGCCGGCGCAGTTTATGAAATGAGCGCAGGCCACCTTAAAAAAGAGAGGTGAAACAGTGTATTTACACCTTGGGCAGGAGACCACCCTGCGAAAGAAGACGGTTGTGGGTATTTTTGATTTGGACAACTGTTCAATTTCTAAAAAAACAAGAGATTTTTTAAAGCGAAGCGAACAAGCGGGAAGGGTTGTAAATGTGTCACAGGAGCTGCCTAAAAGCTTTGTTGTTACAGCACAAAAACCCACCGCCAATAACCCGCGCCAGGGCGGGGTATATATATCGCAACTTTCAGCTTCAACGCTGAAAAAGCGCTGGAGAGAGAAGAACATAACTACCCAAGATTAAATTTTGCATTTTAACGCTGGAGGGCTAAATGGCAGATATAGAAGATATAAAAGACACCGAAATTATAAAAGACTACGATGCTTCCCAAATACAAGTGCTGGAAGGGCTTGAGGCGGTGCGCAAGCGCCCCGGCATGTACATTGGCTCAACCGGGCCACGGGGGCTGCACCACCTGGTTTATGAAATAGTGGACAACGCCATAGACGAGGCGCTGGCCGGCTTTTGCGACCACATTGAAGTTACCATAAAAAAGGGCGACATAATTGAAGTGCGGGACAACGGCCGCGGCATACCGGTGGACATACAGCCAAAACTTGGCATACCGGCGGTTACCGTTGTTTTTACCGTTCTGCACGCAGGGGGTAAATTTGGCGGCGACAATTCCGGTTACAAGGTTGCCGGCGGCCTGCACGGCGTTGGTGCCAGCGTGGTTAACGCACTGTCGGAATGGCTTGAGGTAAAGGTGCGCAAAGACGGAGCAGAGTACACCCAAAGCTTTGCCCGCGGGGTTGAAAAGGGCCCGCTTGAAAAAACAGGCACCAGCACCGAAAACGGCAGCACGGTTATTTTTAAACCCGACGGCGAAATTTTTGAAGATCTGGTTTACGACTACGATATACTGTTGACCCGCCTGCGGGAAGAGGCTTTTTTAAACGCCGGTGTGCGCATAACTTTAACAGACGAACGGCCTGTGGAGCCGGTTAGCGAGAGCATGCGCTACGAAGGCGGCATTCGCAGCTTTGTAGAACACATACACACAAGGCGCGGGCTATCCGTTCTGCATGCGCCGGTAATTTATTTAAAAGGCCAGCAGAACGACACAATTGCCGAGGTTGCACTACAGTACAACAGCAGCTACAACGAACTGGTGTTGTCTTTTGCAAACAACGTGCACACCCCGGACGGAGGCACCCACGAAGAGGGTTTTAAAAATGCGTTGACCCGTGTTTTTAACGACTTTGGGCGGGCAAAAGGGTATATAAAAGAAAAGGACGACAACCTTACCGGCAACGATGTGCGTGAGGGCCTTACCGTTGTTATAAGCGTAAAGCTTATGGACGCCCAGTTTGAAGGGCAGACGAAGGCAAAGCTTGGCAACACAGATGTACGCACGCTTGTTTCAGGCATTGTGTACGACAAATTAAAGGACTTTTTTGAGGAAAACCCGGCCCAGGCAAAGGCCATATATGAAAAAGCCCTCTCCGCCGCACGGGCGAGAGAGGCGGCAAAAAAGGCAAGGGAGCTTGTGCGCAGGAAAAGCGCCCTTGAAAGCAACCGTATGCCCGGCAAACTTGCAGATTGCCGCGAAAAAGACCCGGCCAAAACCGAGCTTTATATAGTGGAAGGCGATTCTGCCGGCGGCAGCGCCAAAATGGGCCGAGACTCTGCCATACAGGCAATACTGCCGCTTTGGGGTAAAATGTTGAACGTTGAAAAAGCACGCCTTGACCGTGTGTACGGCAATGAAAAACTGATGCCGGTGGTACTTGCCCTTGGCTGTGGCATAGGTGAGGAGTTTGACCTTACTAAACTGCGCTACCACAAGGTGTTTATTATGGCAGATGCCGACGTGGACGGCAGCCATATATGCACACTTATGCTCACCTTCTTTTTCCGCTTCATGCGGCCGCTTATAGACGGCGGGCATGTTTACATTGCACAGCCGCCGCTTTACAAGCTTGCCAAGGGGCAAAAAATACTGTACGCCTACGACGACCGCGAGATGAACCGCATTAGCACAGAGATGGGGCAGGGGGTTAAAATTAACCGCTACAAAGGCCTTGGTGAAATGAACCCGGAACAACTGTGGGAAACCACCATGAACCCGGACAACCGTGTTATTGTGCAAATAAGCGTTGAAGACGCTGAAAAGGCCGATGAAACCTTCAGCATTTTAATGGGCGAGCAGGTTGAACCCAGAAAGCAGTTTATTGAAGAAAATGCCCAGTATGTACGCAACCTTGACGTTTAGTGTGCAAGGAAGACGGCGCAAAAAGCTTTTGCAGCATGCGTATTGCAAGAGGTTTAGCTGCAAAAAGTAAAATTTGCAGGAAATAATTTGTGAAAAAAAGAAAAAGAGATCACTAAAAAAGGCCCGGAACACAGGGATTTATGCCGCAATAAAAAAGCCACCGGCAAAAGCAGCAGAAGCTGAAAAGAAAAAAGCCGTTTACTAAAGGCTTTTAAAAACAGCCCTGCAAAATTTACCTACAAACGCAGGCGGCCTTTTAATATAAAAATTTACCAGGGGCAAAAACAGCAAAAAAGATATGGCAAACAGGAAAAGGTGGAAGAATGGCAGATATAATGCAGGGGACAAAACTTATTGTAAGAGACATTAAAAAAGAGATGGAGAGTGCTTTTTTAGACTACTCCATGTCTGTAATAGTATCTCGGGCGTTGCCCGATGTGCGCGACGGGCTGAAACCCGTACACCGGCGTATTTTGTACACCATGTATGAGCGTGGCAACGACCCTTCGCACCCATACAGAAAATCTGCGGATACTGTTGGCGCCGTGCTCGGCAGCTACCACCCACACGGTGATGCCAGCGTTTACGACGCAATGGTACGCCTTGCACAAGACTTTTCTTTGCGCTACCCGCTTGTAGACGGGCAGGGCAACTTTGGCTCTGTGGATGGTGACCCACCGGCAGCCTACCGTTACACAGAGGCCCGCATGAGCAAAATGGCAGTGGATTTGCTTACCGACCTTGAAAAAGACACGGTAGATTTTAAGCCAAACTTTGACGAACAAAAAACCGAGCCCACGGTGCTGCCAAGCCGTGTGCCAAACCTTTTAATCAACGGTTCCTCAGGCATTGCGGTGGGCATGGCAACCAACATACCGCCCCACAACATATGCGAGGTTATAGACGGCACGGTGTGCCTTATTGACAACCCTGAAGCAGACCTTGCCCAGCTTATGGAACACATAACCGGGCCGGACTTCCCCACAGGCGGCATTATTATGGGGCGCAGCGGCATACGTGCGGCATACGCCACCGGCCGCGGCAAAATAACCCTGCGCGGCCGGGCGGAAATTGAAGAAAAAAAGAACGGCCGCACGCAAATTATTATTACTGAAATACCTTACATGGTTAACAAGGCCCGCCTGCAAGAGAACATTGCAGACCTTGTGAAGGACAAGCGCATAGAAGGCATTGCAGACCTTAACGACGAGAGCAACCGCGAGGGTATGCGTGTTGTTGTGGAGCTTAAAAAAGATGCAAACCCCAATGTTGTACTAAACCAGCTTTACCGCTTTACCCAGCTGCAAGACACCGTTGGCGTTATTATGCTTGCCCTGGACAAGGGCATTCCCCGTGTTATGCCGCTGAAAACAATGCTTGAAAAGTACATTGAATTTCAAACAGAGGTTGTGCGCCGGCGCACAGCGTTTGATTTAAAAAAGGCAGAGGAACGCGCCCATATTTTAGAGGGGCTTAAGCGTGCAACAGATATTCTTGATGAAATTATTGCTACCATAAGGGGTTGCAAGGGTAGCCAGGCTGAGGCAAAACAGGCCATTATTGAAACATATGGCTTTGACGACGCACAGGCCAGCGCCATTGTGGCCTTCCGTTTGGGGCAGTTGGCCGGGTTGGAAATTTTAAAAATTGAAAACGAACTTGCCGAGCTGCAAACAAAAATTGAAGCATGGCAGGCCATTTTGGGCAGCGCCGCGAAGGTGCTTGCCATTGTTAAAGAAGAGCTGCTTGCAATGCGCGCAAAATACGCAGATGAAAGACGCACGGAAATTGCCCACGTGAGTGGTGAAATGGACATTGAAGACCTTATTCAGGTTGAAGACTGTGTGTTTACACTAACCCACGCAGGTTATATTAAGCGCCAGCCGAAGGATACCTACCAGGCCCAAAAACGCGGCGGGCGTGGCATTTCCGGCATGAGCCAAAAAGAGGAAGATTTTGTTGAGCACCTGTTTATGGGCTCTACCCATGACTATGTGCTGTTTGTTACAGACCACGGCCGCCTGTACCGCCTTAAAGGATACCAGGTTTATGAGGGCAGCCGAGCCAGCCGTGGCACCAACATAGTAAACCTGCTGCCGCTTGTGCCAGAGGAAAAGGTTACCGCCATGTTGCGGGTGGCACAGGAGGATGTTAACAAGGGTTACTTAACCCTTGCCACCAAGGCGGGCATTATAAAACGCACCACCCTTGACAGTTACAGCAATGTGCGCAAAACCGGCATAATTGCCGTTTCACTTGACGAGGGCGACACCCTTAGCTTTGCCGGCATTACCAGCGGTGAAGACGAACTGTTGCTGGCAACCCGCGGCGGCATTGCAATACGTTTTAAAGAGGAGGATGTGCGTGTTGTTGGCCGCACCGCCCGCGGCGTAAAAGGCATTACCCTTGCTGAAGGGGACAGCGTTGTTGGCGCTGCCATTGTAAACAATAGCGCCACCCTTTTAACCGTTACCGAAGACGGCAAAGGCCGCCGCACTGAATTTGCTTTATACCGCCTGCAAAGCCGCGGCGGCAAGGGTATTCGCAACTACAGCGGGGAAGCAGCGGTTGCAGGTGCTGCCGCAGTTGGGCCGGAAGAAGATGTTATTTTAATTTCTAAAAACGGCATTATTATACGTATGCACACCGAAGATATTGCACAGCAAAGCCGCTACGCCGGCGGTGTGCGGGTAATGCGCCTGGCGGAAGACGACGCCCTGGTTACACTTACCCGTGCAGAGCGTGAGAGCACCGGCGATGACGAAGCGAACGAAACCCCGGAAACGCCGGAAGGTACGGTGGCTGAAGAATAGGCCGAAACGGCAAAAGTGTAGCGCCGCAGCGAAACACGTTACTGCAAAGCGACGTTACAGGTGCACCGCCACAGTGTAAAAGCTTGCATTTTAAATGCGGGTGGCCGCCCGGCAAAGCGGTGCGGGTAAATTTTTAAAACGCCCTGCAAGGCGGGCAAGGCGGGCAAGGCGGGCAAGGCGGGCAAGGCAGGCAAGGCGGGCAAGGCAGGCAAGGCGGGCAAGGCAGGCAAGGTAAGCCCTGCCGCGCCCCGGGGCCGCCCGGCCCCGGCTTTTGCACAGCAAAAGGGTTTTGCGGCGTAAAACCGGCGTGGCGGCTGGGTTAATTGCGCGCTAACGGTGTGCGGCGGGTGTTTTGTTTTGGCTATTAATGCCAGCCTTTAAAGCGGGGCTACAGTGTTAAGCAACGCATGCTTTTTATTTTTTAGCATACATATAACATCATTTTAAACACTTGGTACAAAGTTGTTGACTTTTCATGAAAAATGAAACAAGAAAAGCAAAAAATAGCCCGAATAAAAGCCGAGCTACCGCAAAACAGCAGTGTACTAAGCTTGGTTTTTAGCAACGGGTACCATTTGTGCTTAAAAGTGCATACAGCACCTTTTTAAACTTTTACAAAAAAGCGAAAAAAAGAAAAACAAAAAAGCCCCAAAATAAAAGTTGAGCCACGCAAAGCGGCAATGTTTACAGTTTATGTATTTAGTAACATGCGCCTTTTATGTATAAAACTGAATACAGCACCTTTTTAAGCAAATGGAAAAAGCAGGCCCTAAAAAGCCCACAAGCAAAAGTTAAGCCACCGCAAAGCGGCAAGCGTGCCCCGCACAGTGGCAAGCAAAGCAGGGCGGTTATATGTAAAATGCATGCCGCCCCGCTTATAAACATTGGTAAAAAAGGCGTTAAAGTAGCCGGCCAAAGCTTTTACCGGCACAAAAAAGAAAGAGGAAACAATGCAAAAAACAGCGGCGAAGGAAAAAAGAAAAAGCGGCCCGGCGCTGCAAAACATTTTGTACAGCGCCCCAAACAAAAAAGAATATGCGTTTTTCTTTGCAGTGGCGGTGGTTTTTTACTTTGCTTTTGCCCACCCGGACATAACAGAGACTGCGCGCCACGCCTACATTCTTTTGCTAAGCACCTTCGACGGTGATTTTCTCATGTTTTTTGAAAACACACTTTCGCTAAAATACGGCTATATATATTCAAACGCGGCCCATTACAACATACTTTTGTACATAGGGTATGCGGTGTTTGAGCTGCCGCTTTTTATTGTTGAAAAGCTTTTTAACTTCGCCTTTTCAGACAACTTTCTCGCCTACTGGTGTAAGTTTATAGGCACAGCTTTTTACGTTGGCTGTGCAGTTTTAACAGGCAAAATTGCTAAACTTCTCTCCTTCTCAGAGGAGGGGAAAGCCTGGGCGCCGTTACTGTTTTTGTTAAGCCCTATTGCATTTTTTACAACGGTTGTCATGGGCCAGTACGACAGCATCTGCCTTTACTTTTTGCTTTTGGCGTTAACTTTTTATTTTAAAAAGAACCACACCGCCTTTTCCTTATTAGTTGGGGTTGGTGCAGTGTTTAAATTTTTCCCGCTGTTTTTGTTTATCCCTTTGCTTTTATTGGTGGAAAAGCGCCCGCTGCATATTGCAAAATACGGCGTCTACAGCCTTTGGCTTTTGCTGCCAACATCACTTCTTTTCGCCGGCCGCACAGGGGATGCAAATGTTTTTACCGCAATAATGATAGAGCGGGTGCTGGCAGTTAAATTCACCGGCGGCATAATGAATTACTCTGTTTTTGGCACGGTTATGGCATGCGTTTGCGCCTTTTGCCTTTTGTACCGCCCCAAAACAGATGAAGCGCTTTGGCAGGCGGCGCTTTACACAGGGCTGTTTGTTTTTGGCACACTGTTTATGCTGGTGTACTGGCACCCCCAGTGGCTTATTTTGCTTTTGCCATTTATGCTGCTTGCCATACTGCAAAACAAACACCAAAGCAGTTACTTTTATCTCGCGGTTTTGTTTTATATCGGCTTTTTCATAGCGGTTGCCGCCGTGTTCCCCGGCGCACTTGAATGGAATATGTTAAATAACACAGAGCTTACAAAGGCGTTGGTTTTAAACTCTGCCCGGCGCACAAACATTTTTTATTTCTACCTTTTCCCGCTAATTGCACAGGCCACGCCTATTTTGTTTCACGGGGCGCTGGCGGCCTTGCTGCTGTTTTTGTTCCCTTTTAGGGGCAGCACTTTTGGCGAAAGGCTTTCAAACGGTGAAGAGGCCCATAAAGTAAGCTACCGGCTTGTGGCCTGGGGCACATTTGCCACAGCGTTTTGCGGGTTTTGGCTGGCGCCAAGTGCGTTTAGCTTTTTAAAAACACTGGGGTATTTATAAATTAAACAAAAAACGCAAAAGGCTTTTAAAAAGCAAACAAAAAATGCATATAGTGCGGTGGTAAAAACATTAAACGTATGCAGGGGGTGAATGGTATATTCATTATACCGATGCTAATTTTCTTTATGCCTGTTTTGCCACCTGTTTATTGGGCCTTCCGCTATGTTTGGCGTGAAAAAACACGCCCGGAAAAATGCGGGAAATGTAGGTTCTGCCTGCTTTTATCCATTCCGGCGCTTTGCCTTGAGTACTTTATGTTTTTAGATACAATAGAAGCATTTGAAGGTTTATGCCAGTTTGTGCGGCAGCGTAGGTGGCTTTGAGTTTAGCACTTTTGGCAACATACACGGCACTTAAAATGCAAAATAAAACCAGGGAAGGGCATTTTGTTTTTTTGTTTTGGCTTTTTGTTTTGCCTGTATTAATTACGGAAGCACAGTTTATAATTGCGACGTTGCTGGGTTTGCAAAGCCAAATTGCATAGTTAAAAAACAGCCGCTACAGTAAAAAAACAGTACGCTTTTGTTTAGCGCAAGGGCCCGTGCTGCAACGGTGGCAAATGCCGGCAGCTAAATAAGGCAGGCGGGGGCTATTAAAGCACATATAAAACCGTAAAAAACACCTGACAATATGCGGGTGTTTTCAGTTTTATATAATGCGGTTTTGCCCAGGGTTTAAAAGCTGTAATGCATTGAAACCGCCTGCATTTCGCCACTGCCTTTTAAAAAAACGGGCAACTGTAAACAAACTAGGTTTGTAAAAGGGGCAATTTTTTAAAAACAAACGCTGCATTTCACTAAAAAGCAAGCTGCCTGCAAAACAATAAAGCATACAAAACACGGCAGAAAAGGGTAAACAGAAAATTTTTTATAAAACCGGGGTTGCAGCTTTTTAGCGCAATGGTCGGTTTTACTTTATTTCCTTTAAATATTTACATACAAATGCAAAAGTGGTACTATAAAAAATGTAATATAGCGCAAACTACCTTTATATAAGGGCACGGTGCGTTGTAAATAGGCCAAATGCAGCCGTAGCTTGCAGCCGTGAAACGGCGGGGGGAAGCATCCCCCTGTGGTTTTGCGGCTGCCGGGCAGCCAAGGCCAAAAATTAGGAGGATTCGTAACATGGCAAGAAACAAAAAGTCTATGGACGGTAATACCGCTGCAGCCCATGTGAGCTATGCCTTTACAGACGTTGCCGGTATCTACCCCATAACCCCCTCTTCTGTTATGGCGGAAGTGACCGACGTTTGGTCTGCTGCCGGGCAGAAAAACATTTTCGGCCGCCCGGTAAAAGTTATGGAAATGCAGTCTGAGGCAGGTGCCGCAGGCACCGTGCACGGCTCTTTGGCAGCGGGTGCGCTAACCACAACCTACACCGCATCTCAGGGCCTTCTGCTCATGATTCCAAACATGTACAAAATGGCCGGCGAGCTTCTTCCGGGCGTTATTCACTGCTCCGCCCGTGCAGTTGCCTCACATGCGCTGAACATCTTCGGCGACCATTCAGACATTTATGCCTGCCGCCAAACCGGCTTTGCAATGCTGGCTGCCAGCAACCCGCAAGAGGTTATGGACCTTGGCGCAGTTGCCCACATGGCGGCAATTAAAGGCCGTGTTCCCTTCCTCCATTTCTTTGACGGTTTCCGCACCTCCCACGAAATTCAGAAAATTGAAGAGTGGGACTACGCTGATTTAAACGACATGGTTGACCATGACGCAATTGCCGCCTTCCGCAGAAATGCACTGAACCCGGAGCACCCGGTTCTTCGCGGCACCGCTGAGAACAGCGACATCTTCTTCCAGTCTCGTGAGGCTTGCAACAAATTCTACGACGCACTGCCCGCAACGGTGGAAGAGTATATGAACAAGGTCAACGCCAAAATAGGCTCAGACTACGCATTATTCAACTACTACGGCGCAAAAGACGCTGAAAACATTATTATCGCAATGGGCTCTATTAACGACACCATTGAAGAAGTTATTGATTATATGGTTGCCGCAGGTGAAAAGGTCGGCCTTGTAAAAGTGCGCCTTTACCGCCCGTTTGTTGCTGAAAAACTGCTTGCTGCAATACCCCAAACCGTTAAGAAAATTGCCGTGCTTGACCGCACAAAAGAGCCGGGCGCCCTTGGCGAGCCGTTGTACCTTGACGTTGTAACAGCGCTGCGCCAGCAGGGTTGGGCCGGCACCATTGTGGGCGGCCGCTACGGCCTTGGCTCGAAGGACACAACCCCCGCTGCGGTTTTCTCTGTTTATACAAACCTTAAAGAAGCACAGCCTAAAAACGGCTTCACCATAGGCATTATTGACGATGTTACAGGTCTGTCTCTGCCCATGGATGAAAACACCCCAGACACCGCCCCCGCAGGCACAATTTCCTGCAAATTCTTCGGCCTTGGCGGCGACGGCACCGTTGGCGCAAACAAAAACTCCATTAAAATTATCGGCGACCACACAGACAAATACGTTCAGGCCTACTTCCAGTACGACTCGAAGAAGACCGGCGGTATCACCGCTTCCCACCTGCGCTTTGGCGACGTGCCCATAAAAAGCACCTACTATGTAAACAAAGCTGACTTTGTTGCCTGCCACAACCCCTCTTACATCATCAAGGGCCTCAAGATGGTGCGCGACGTTAAACCGGGCGGCACCTTCCTTGTGAACTGCCAGTGGAGCGACGAAGAGCTGAACACCCACATGCCGGCGGTTGCAAAGCGTTATATTGCCCAAAACAATGTACAGGTTTACACCATTAACGCCATAGACTTAGCCCGTGAAATTGGCATGGGCAAGCGCACCAACACAATTCTTCAGGCTGCTTTCTTTGCGCTTGCAAAGGTTCTGCCGGCGGCAGAGGCCATTGAATACATGAAGAGCGCCGCCAAGAAGAGCTACGCCTCCAAGGGTGATGACGTTGTTCAAATGAACTACAAGGCCATTGACGCCGGCTTTACCGCCTTTAAAAAGTTTAACGTACCGGCAGGCTGGGCAACAGCTGAAGACAGCAAAGCCGCAAAAGTGTACGAGGGCAAGCCGGAGATTGTTGATGTTGTTAAAAACATCATTGAGCCGGTTGCCACAATGGCCGGCGACGAAATTCCCGTATCTGCATTTGCCCGCAAAGACGCAGACGGCACATACCCGCTGGGCACCTCTGCCTATGAAAAGCGCGGTGTTGCAGTTGACGTACCCCAGTGGATACCTGAAAACTGCATTCAGTGCAACCAGTGCTCACTGGTTTGCCCCCATGCCACCATACGCCCGTTTGCCCTTACCGCCGCAGAGTATGCAGGCGCACCGGAAGGCATGAAGGCAAAACAGATGATTGGCAAGGGCTGCGAAGACTACCAGTTTGCAATGGTGGTAAGCCCGCTTGACTGCATGGGTTGCGGCCTGTGCGCAAACATCTGCCCCTCTAAGGAGAAGGCCCTGGTTATGCAACCCCAGGAAAGCCAGTGGAATGAGCAGCCAATTTTTGACTACGCTGTTAAAAACGTAACCGAAAAAGAAACCGGCTTTGCAGAGACCACCGTTAAAGGCAGCCAGTTCAAACAGCCGCTGCTGGAGTTCTCCGGCGCATGCGCAGGCTGTGTTGAAACCGCCTACGCAAAGGTTATTACCCAGCTGTTCGGCGAGCGCATGTATATTGCCAACGCCACCGGTTGTTCCTCAATTTGGGGCGGCAGTGCACCTGCCATACCGTACACCACAAATGTGGCAAGCGGCCGCGGCCCGGCCTGGGCAAACAGCCTGTTTGAAGACAACGCAGAGTACGGCCTTGGCATGTACCTGGGCCAGAAAGCAGTGCGTGACCGCCTGATTTCCAAAATTGAAGAGCTTGCAAAAATAACCAAGAGCGATGAAAAACGTGCCGTTTGCGAGGAGTTCCTTGCCACTAAAGACGACGGCAAGTTAAACCAGGGGGCCACCGCAAAGTTGGTTGCCGAGTTTGAGAAGCACACAGACTGCGAATATTGTGTGAGCATTTTGAAAGAGAAAGAATTCCTGGGTAAAAAATCCATCTGGATCTTCGGCGGTGACGGCTGGGCATACGACATCGGCTTTGGCGGCCTTGACCACGTTATTGCCTCCGGCGAAGACGTGAACATCATGGTGTTCGACACCGAGGTATACTCCAACACCGGCGGCCAAAACTCTAAAGCCAGCCAAATTGGGCAGGTTTCACAGTTTGCGGCAGCAGGTAAAGACATTGGCAAAAAAGACCTTGCCGCCATTGCCATGAGCTATGGCTATGTGTATGTTGCACAGGTTGGCATGGGCGCCAACTACCAGCAAACACTCAACGCAATGGTAGAGGCAGAGGCTTACCACGGCCCGTCAATCATAATCGGCTATGCCCCATGTGAAATGCACGCCATTAAGGGCGGCATGGGCAACAGCCAGCAGGAGATTAAAAAGGCCGTGGAGGCCGGTTACTGGCACCTGTTCCGCTTCAACCCCGCCAAAAAGGCGCAGGGCCAAAACCCCTTCACACTAGACAGCAAAGAGCCAACCGGCAGCTATGTAGACTTTATCTCCAGTGAAAACCGCTATGCCCGCCTTGCAAAGGCCGAGCCTGAGAAGGCCAGCGCCATGTTTGAAAGGGCTGCAGAGCGTGCGAAGGATAAGTACGACTACCTTACACGCCTTGGCAAACTGTACGAGTAAACCCTGTAAGACAAACCAAGCGCTACGCTAAAAAGTTTCAATTGTTTTTAAAATTAAGCAAAAAGGCCGGCACGGTGAAAACAGTGCCGGCCTTTTTGCCATGTTTTAAAAGAAGATATGCAAAATAAAAATTTACGCTTTTAGCGTTGACATTTTAAGGTTTATATTATATAATAAGTTTACAGGCGAAGCTGGCTTGTAAAAAGAAAAATTTTTAAACATGAAACACGCTTTAAGCAAATAAAGCAATACAGTAACCGGCCATTTATAATAGTGTGTATTTTTATTGCTTTGAAAAAGCCTGCAAAAAAACCGCTGAAATGGCAAAGGCTGTCTTTACGGGTGCACCTGTGAGGTTTTATACAACCATATTGTTTATAAACGCCGGTTACGTTTACAGTTTTATAATGCTTAATAGTTTATAGCCACGGCCGCTGTATAAGCGGCCGTGAAAAGAAAGAGGAAAAGTTATATGGCATTGCAATTAGATAAACAATATTATATTGCAGCACACGGGGGCTATGGCCCGTATTTAAACGTATATGGCAACGAAACGGTTGGCAACACAACAAATGTTTGCCTCTATGCAAAACAAAATGTAAATGCCCAGAAGTGGATAGTTCGCCGTTACAACGACAACCCATATGTAAAGGTTTTTACCGCCCTTAGTGGTGGTAGCACCTTTGCCTTAAACATAAATTCTTTAACAAACCCAAACTGTACAATGTACAACTCTGCGGGCAGCGCGAACGACAAAGATTCGCTTGTAGATTTCTTGACAGTAAACGCAGCGCAAAACCTTTACCGCATTAAGCTAACAGGCTATACACCGGATGGCAAGCTTGACACAAGGTATGATTTATACCTTTTTGCAGAGGGCTCTTCCAACTTAAGTAACGTAAAATGGGCACCGTTAAACACAGCTGCCCAAGGGTTTTTATGGCAGCTGGAGGAAGTTACTGCAGGCGGTGGTACCGGTGGCGGGACACCGGACCAACCGGGCCAGGGCGTGCTTGGCAGTTTAACTACAGTAAGCAATATGCCAAACGCAACAAATGCGGGGTATGTAAACGGAAACGAATACTTCCACCCAGATGCAATGATGCAAAATAATACATGGGCTGCAAACGGCGGTGCCACCATTGAAGCGCAGATAACAGCTTTTTATAAAGCTGTTTATGGTGTTGACCCGACCAGCCCAAACAA
>JAVBRS010000019.1:0-4425 GCA_031547715.1 Oscillospiraceae bacterium | reverse complement strand
AGCCGCTCGGGCTCTACAATAAGTGCTGGGCTGCTTTTGGGCTACAGCAGGGAAGACATGGTTCGGTTTTCATTTATTTTAGGTATACCGGCGGTTTTAGGCGGCGCCGTATTAGAGCTTAAAGATGCGCTGGAGGCAGGCATTGTTATACAGTGGGCGCCGCTTTTGGCGGGGGTAGCTGCGGCAATTGTTTGCGGGGTGTTGTGTATAAAACTTATTGAATACCTGGTGGTATCAAACAGGTTCATTATATTTTCATATTACACTGCCGTGCTTGGGCTTATAGTGCTTATAGCAGGCATTATAGAGCACGTTACAGGGCAGAATATTGCGGTTTTGCTAACGGGGGCGCTTTTAGGCTAGGCTTTGCGCAGATAACACAAGGAGAATGGACTTTATGGCACAAACCAGAAAGAAAAAAACAGTTAAAGGCAAGCGGCGAACAAAAAAACAACAGCAGGCGTATAACGCCGCAATGAGCGCGTTACTTTTCGGTGCTTCCGCTTTAGTGGCGGCACTTACATACATTGAAGGCGAAAACCTTTGGGCGGATTTGCAAGGGGTTTTCTTCGGTTTGTTCGGGGCTTGCCTGTACCTGCTTGCACCGCTTTTTTTATACCTGGCTTTTTTTGCTGCAAAAGGCGAGCCGTTGCGCCCTAAAGCGGTACAAGCCGGGGTTATGCTGGCTTTATGCAGTGCGTTTTGGCATGTGCTTTTTGCAGAAATACCGCAAGAAGGTACAGCTTTTGGCGCAGGGGTGCAGCTTTTTTATGACATTGGTACCACCCACAAAGGCGGCGGCGCAATAGCCAGTTTTATTGCCTGGCCTTTGCTTACATTTTTCGGCCGCATTGCAACACTTGTTACACTTTTTGTGTTTATTGTTATTGCGGTTATGTTGCTAACCGGTATAACCCCAAATGATATTACAGATTTTATTAAAAACCGCGCGGGGGATGCCAAAGAGGCTTTTACGCCGCCACCAAGGCCGCAGGCGGCTGAGCGGCTGGCGGCAAAACCTGCCCGCACGGCAGGGGCCGGCGATGCTGCGGGAATTGACATTGACCTAGGCCCGGCGGCCGCCGGCCGCCGCAAAAGCGCGGCGCCGGAACCAATAGAGCCGTTCCCCATAATACCACCGGGGCCGGTTACCCCGGCGGGTATTGCAGCAACACCGCCTGCACCGGACAAGCATTTAGAAGAAATTATACGTGCCGCAACCGGGGCGATGGCCACAGCCATTACAAAAGATGAGCAGGAAACAGCACCTGCAGCCCCCGCCGCACCCGCAAACACAACCCTTGCGGAAAAAATTGAATTTGTTGCAGGTGCGCCTGCAACCTACGGCCATGAAGCGGCCTATAAACAAGCAGATAACACTGTAGCGGTTGCGGCTTTGCCAAGCAGTACAACTGCTGCCCCCACCCCGAAGGTTGAAGGCTTTGCAGTTGGCCCAGACGGGCAGGTGCAGCGCCCGCCGTATGTGTACCCGCCTATAACCTTGTTTGAAAAACCGGTAGAGGCACAGGCCGGCAACATTGAAACAGAACTGAAGAGGACAGCCGACCTTTTAGTGAGTACCCTTGCAAGTTTTGGCGTGCAAACCAAAATACTGGATATTAGCCGCGGCCCTGCGGTTACACGCTATGAGCTGCAGCCCCAGGCGGGTGTGAAAATAAGCCGTATAACCAACCTGGCAGATGACATTGCGCTGGCGCTTGCCAGTGCAGGTGTGCGTATTGAAGCACCGATACCCAACAAGGCGGCAGTGGGTATTGAGGTGCCGAATAAAGACAGCGCCTCAGTGAGAATACGCAGTATTTTTGAAAGCCCGGTTTATAAAAAAATGGGCTCGCCTTTAACGCTGCCCCTTGGCAAAGACATTGCCGGAAACGTACAGGTGGCAGACTTAACCCGTATGCCCCACCTTCTGGTGGCCGGCAGTACCGGCAGCGGTAAATCCGTTTGCATAAACGGCATTATAACCAGCATTTTGCACAACGCCTCACCGGAAGAGGCAAAGATGATTTTAATTGACCCGAAGGTGGTTGAGCTTGCAGAGTATAACGGCGTGCCCCACCTTTTAATGCCGGTTGTCACCGAGCCACGTAAAGCCGCCGGTGCGCTGGGCACTGCCGTTGGTGAAATGGAAAAGCGCTACCGCCTATTTGCTGAAAACAATGTGCGTGATATAAAAAGTTATAATGCGCTTGCGGCGGCCAGTGAAGAGCTTAAAACTATACCGTATATTGCAATAATTATAGACGAGCTTGCAGATTTGATGATGGTTGCGGGCAAAGATGTTGAAGATTATATATGCCGCCTTGCGCAAAAAGCCCGTGCGGCGGGCATGCACCTTGTGGTGGCAACCCAGCGCCCGTCTGTTGATGTTATTACAGGGCTGATTAAAGCCAACATACCCTCGCGCATCGCCTTTGCCGTTTCCAGCCAGATAGACAGCCGAACCATACTGGACGGCGGCGGCGCTGAAAAACTGCTTGGCATGGGGGACATGCTGTTTTTACCCGTTGGTGCGGCAAAGCCGGCGCGCATACAAGGTGCTTACGTTACAGATGCTGAAATAGCAAGGGTAATTGCGGCGGCAAAGCAGGGCGGTAGTGCCAATTACGACGAAGAAATGATTGCAGACATGGAAAAACAGGCAGTTGGCACAGGTGGTAACGCCGCCGGAAGTGATGATGAAGATGCCCAGGACCCCATGTTTTTAAAGGCTGTTGAGGTGGTGGTTGATGCGGGAATGGCTTCCACATCTCTTTTGCAACGGCGGCTTAAACTGGGCTACGCACGGGCGGCACGCATAATGGATGAAATGGAGCAGATGCACGTTATCGGCCCATACGAAGGCTCAAAGCCGCGGCAGGTGCTGTTAACCCGTTCACAGTTTGTGGAAATGGCAATGAACACCACCCCTGAAGAGGTATAGAATGGTAGATGACCGCCAGGCAAGAACAAGGGGCCGCTACGGCCAAAACACAAAAGGCGGCCTTAAAGTTGCAAACGTATTTTTGGGCCTTTTGCTGGTTTTTGCATTTTTTTTAACAGTAAACGATTATTTGGGCCTTGGCATACTGCCCACTTGGCAACGCATTTTTGAAGCGCTTGGCCAGGAAGAAGAAGTGGCCCTTACCCTGCCGGAAGGCGTTAGTGCAGTGCATGTTATAGATATTGGGCAGGGCGATGCAGTTTTGCTGCAACAGGGCGGCGCCTTTGCACTTATAGACACCGGCGAAGCTGAAATGAGCAATGTTTTAATTGCCTATTTGAAAAGCCAGGGCGTGGAAACACTGGAGTATTTAATTGTTACCCACATGCATTCAGACCATATGGGCGGCGCCGGCAGCGTGCTTGCCAACTTTAATGTCAAAAAAGTGCTTTTGCCAAACGGTGCCCTTTCACCCAAGCCGGAATATTACGGCTGTGCGGCGCTTTTAAACACAATAAAAAAAGGCGGTTACGACAATGAAACCCCGGCCATTGGCGCAGTGTACCCACTGGGTGTGGGCACAATTGAAATTGTGAGCGCAGGCATAGCAAGCGACGGGCAGAACAATGCATCTCTTGCCGTTTACTATATGGTTACAAGTGAAGATGTATTCAGTTACCTTGCCACTGCAGACGGCGAAAAACCATATGAAAAAGACCTTTTACAAAATGGTTATATGCGCCGTGCGCTTATTTTCAAAGCGGGGCACCATGGCTCTTACACTTCTAACGGCAGCGCACTGCTTGAAGCTGCCATGCCCGCTTATGTTGCAATATCTTGCGGGGCCAATAACGCTTACGGTTACCCGCATACAACCCCGCTTGCCAATTTTGAGGCGGTGGGCGCAGAGGTGCTGCGAACAGATTTAAACGGCACAATTGTTTTTTTGCTTGGCGAAAACGGCATTGAGGTAAAATGCGAAAAAACTGCAGCTTAAAAGCCTTAAGTTAATGCGGTTCCGCTTTGCGGCTTTACTGCAGTTAAAAAACGCCGCTTAAACTGCAGCAAGTAAAATAATGGCAGGGGCTTTGGCCCCCTGCCGTTATTTTACTTTATGTGATATGCTTTTTAGTGCAAAAGCGCTATTTGTTTTTAAGGCTTATTTAGTGCCTGAATTGCAATTAGCAAAATTTATTAGCCCGCAAGTGCCTTTGCGTTTCAACAGAACGCCGTAAAAGCTGCTTTTGCAAAAACGGAATTTGCAAATAAGCACGTGCATTTTATTTAATTACACTTTGGGCAAAAGCGAATATGGCAGGAATTGTTATTACGCAAAGCAAGGTGCTGAGGCAAACCGATTTTACAGCTAAAATATAGTCCTCATTATACTGCCTTGCAAAAATTGCTATGTTACCGCCAACAGATGTTGAGGCGGTAATTAGAATGGCCAACTTAATTGTGGTATCTCCTAAAGGGAATAT
>JAVBRS010000072.1:0-7856 GCA_031547715.1 Oscillospiraceae bacterium | reverse complement strand
GTTACTTTTAGGGGTCACTTCAGCCCAGCCCTCTTTAAAAAAGCCGTTGTTTTCTATGCTCATCTGTCTACCCCTCTCTGCTAAAATGCTGCTGTTGGCCTACAACATTTGCATACCCCGCAGCTGCAGTGTTTAAGGCTGCGGCCCCTTCGGGTTCATCCTCGCCAACCGGTACAATTGTGCCGGTAATCTCCTGCCAAAGCGGCGCTTCTTTCTGGCGCAGGCCAAGCCAAACTTTAATAATGGCATTCCAGGTTTCTTCATCAGCAATGCCGGTTACCGGCATTTGAAACTCCTGTTGAAAAGCCCTTACCGCGGCAACCGTTGCTGCATTCAGCATGTTTGTAACTTCCGGTGCCGGCACGCTGTCATAAAAGTTGCCAATCACCGAAAGGGCCGTTTGCAGCATTGCCACATCGCTTTTTTGCGGGCCGGTGCCTTCACCTTCGCTAAGCTGGCCGTTTAGCGGGTACTGCACATTGTAAACCGGGGTTATTGTGCCCTTTGTTGTGCGCGCCTGGAGGTATGTTGCATAAAGCGCGTTCCATGTGTTGGCACCAACAACACCGTCTACGCTTAGGCCTGCAAGCGTTTGAAATGCCCTTACAGCCGAAGTTGTTGCGCTGCCAAAGCTGCCGTCATAGGCAATGGTGGGTATAGTTGGGTAATAATAAGAAAGCACATATAAATAAAATTGCATTTCTTTTACGCTTGCACCGCTGGAGCCTTGGCGCAGTGCCGTGCCCGGGTAAACCCCGCTGCCTTGTATTCCGTTAAGCACGCTTAAAAACAGTGTATACAGCTTGCTCCATGTGTTTTGGCCAATAACCCCGTCTGCTGCAAGGCCATACTTATTTTGAAACGCCCTTACAGCGTTTGCAGTGGCGCTGCCGTATGCACCGTCAGCCTCAATTACCGGTATGCCTGTTGTTGATGACGCCACCACCGCAAGGTAAAATTGTGCAAGTTGCACGCTCACACCCCTGTCTCCCTGCCTTAACGCAGTGCCAGGGTAGGTTCCGCTGGCAACGCCGGGCTGCAGTGTGTCTTTTTGAATTTTTTCATATTCATTAAACATCGCATTCCAGGTTTCTTCGCCAACCACACCGTCTACTGTAAGGTGAAACTGGGTTTGGAACGCCCTAACAGCCTCTTGCGTAGCGCTGCCAAAATTGCCGTCTACAGTAACAACATTAATGCTGGGGTAATACGGCGCTATAACCGCAAGGAACATCTGCATTTCACGTACACTGTTGCCGGTGGAGCCTTGGCGCAGTGCGGTGCCCGGGTAACTACCTTCAGGCAGGTTTGCGGTTCCAATGCCCTCTTCGCCTTCGCTTGTCAGCTCTGCAAGCTTTTTAACTGAGGCGTAAATATAACTAATTTTATACCAGGTACTTTTGCCAACAACGCCGTCCGGTGTAAGTTTAAACTGTTTTTGAAAAGCTTTTACAACATTTTCCGTGGTGGTGCCAAAGTTGCCGTCTATAGGGTTTATTTTGCCAATGCCAGGGTAGTTTTTGGCAATGCGGTTCAGCTGCAGCTGTATAATACGTACGTTATCGCCGTTGTTACCCTTGCGCAAAGGGGTACCCGGGTAACTTGAAGTGACATTTTGTATTAAATTTGTACTTGCAATGCGCGTTGTGCTGCCGTAATAGTTGCGCAGTATCTGTAAAGCACTGTACCCTTGGTCTGCAAGGGTTTTGCTTCCCCATTGCTTCATGCCCGGGCAGCTAACGCTTTTACCGTCACAGTATTCCGCATAGTATGGCTCAATGCCTGTGCCATGTAAAATGTAATTGTTGAAAATATCATCTACCTGTATGGCAATACTGCTGTATACCTCACGGCCGTGTGTGTAAGCCTGGTCATAGCTGGTGGAGTTGGTTATGTCAAAATTGTAGCCCTTGCTGGGGTACCATTCAGTGAAAACACGGTTTAAAGCAAGGCTTATCTGCGCTAAAATGTTAGCGCGCAGCGCCTGCACAGGCCACGTGGGGTAAATTTCACTGCTGGCAACCCGTTTAATGTAATCTGTAAAATTTACGCTTACAATGCTAGCACCGGAGGATGGTGTGCCGAGCTTAACCCTGATTTTATTGGGTATAAAAACCTGGCCCTGTATGCCCACATCCCCCACCGGGGGCGGTGTGCCAGTGCGCACATTAGGGGAAGCGGGGTCCCATAAATGGTTAGTTGGGAAGGTAAAGCTTTGCGGCAGGCTTTCTGTGCCGCTAACTATTGGTATCATTTTAATTTCCGGCATTGCAACCTGGGTGTCAAAAATTTCAATATTGTTCTTTTCCACGGTGTAAAAACCGGTTTTTTCAGCCTTGAGGTTGTAAACAGCGTATGGGCGCACCTGCGTGTTTGTTATCTCCTGTGAAAATTCTGCGTCCGGTGCCGGAAGTGCCACAGGGCTTGCCTCACCGCAACTATCAGTTTTAGCAGTGCTGAAAAGCCGGCCCGCTTCGTCTGTTATTGTTACGGTAACAAACCCCTCCGGCAAAGATTCCTCTGCAGCTACGGTAGTGTAGTACAAATATCCATATCCCATAAAAAGCTCCTTTCGTTCGGTATTCTCTTCACACTATGCATTAAAGGCCCTTTTTGCCACGATAAAGGCCCTACAGCTTATGTTTTATGGTAATTTTGCTTAAAGACGTAAATTTAACCTTTACACTAAACAAGCCCTTTGTTAAATAAAGCTGCAAAAACCGTTTGTTTGTTCGGTTAAGCGCTATATTTTCTTTATATATAGCGGGCGTAAAACAGCTTGTTTTAATACCCAAGGCAGCATAAAACATATTTAATTTTAAAAATTCTTTTGCAAAACAGCAAAACCCGCAGCCTTGTGGCTGCGGGTTTAATAAAAAATATGCTCTATATACCGCTGTTAGCTACAGCATTTTTAAGGGGTGCCTGTTTTATACTACGCCAGGTAAAGCTTCTTTTACTAAAGGCCCTCTGTTGAAAAGACAAAGTCGCTGCTTTTCTCTGTTTCAAACTTTTCAAAAAATGCATTTTCTTTTGGTATCCATTCCTCAATAAAGCGCCTGTGTAATGCCGGGCCGCTGCGGGCCAAAATACGTGCGCTTTGCATGGCGGCAGGCAAACTTAAAAACACCTTGCAGGTGTAAGGCATTAAAAGGGCGGGGTTTGTACTGTAGCTGCCCTCCACCACAACAAGGGCGACTTTTTTCACTGTCACCGGCGCTTCAAAAGCCATTGTTTCACAGTTGAAAGGGCGGTATTCAATTTTTCCGTTTGCGGCAAAAGGCGTTGCAACCTCTTTTGCAAAGCGCTCATAATCCAGGTTTCCACCAATCTCTGCAAGGCGGGCCGGGGTGCGCTGGTGGGGCTGCAGGAAAAAGTCGTCAATATGCAGTACCGGGCAGCCGTACACACTTTGCAAAAGCGCCGCAAGGCTGGTTTTGCCGGCGCCGCACATCCCCTCTACCGCCAAAAGTACTTGCTTATCTTCGCTTTTACTGCTGGTACCGGCAAGCTGTTTATCTATATAAATAAAAAGCGGCAGGTAAAGTGATGCAGCTGCATTTAAAACACGGTAATGGGGTGCGTATGCGTTTTTATATGCCTCACTGTGGCTAACCGGCGGGTAACCCTCTGCTTTGTAAGCTGCAAGGTAGTGCGCAAGCGCACCGCTGCTAAACGGCAGCTGCCCCGCTGCAGCGGCCTCTTCAAGCATCTGCAGCCAGTTTGTAAACGCACCCATGCCGCTTGCACCTGTTGTTTCAGCCACTGGGGCTGCCTGTAAAACACCTGCTTTTATGCCATTTGGGCCGTCTTCCGCCACCTGGCTTGCCACCCGGGTTTTATGGGTATTTGCGCTGTAAAAATTGGCACACCCCCCGCTTGCGGGAATGCCGCCGTTTCCAGTTGTTCTCTCACCATTGGCTTTTGCCTCACACGCTTGCAGGTTGCAATTTTTTTCAATTAACGGTGGTGCAGCGCCGGTTGCAAACAACGCTGCAAGGGTACCAGGTGTAAGGCCGGCCGCCTTTGCAGCGCCAATATACACCCTGCACCCGCCGCCCAAAAGCTTTTCCTGCAATGGGGCGTAATTTTGTGTTGCACTTCCCCACTCTTGCAAAAGGCTTGCAAGGCTTTGTTCGCCTTGAACAAAATGCCCTGCGCCAAAGGCGCTCTGGTATAAAAATTTAACGTAATCTGTAATTTCAGCTGCAGGGTACTTAGCCTGCATATATGTTAAAAATTCTGAAAACTGTTGCATTTTACCCCCCTTAAAAACTGCTGTTCAGGTTTGCACAACCACGCTATATAAAGTTTACCACTTCTTGCAAAAAATTGTATTAGACCATGCTATTTAATACCCCTTTTAACAGTTCTGCCGTTTTATGTGCAAGTGAAATAAGTATTAAAGCTGCACTATTTAATAACCCTGTACTGCTTTAACGGCAGCGCCTGCAAACTGCAACAGTTTAACTAACAAAAACGCCCGGCAATGCCGGGCGCAGCGTGCCTATGCAAAAAAACCAAGGTGTTCCAGCAAAATTTTAAGGCCCATAAGTACAAGCACAGCACCGCCAAACAGTTCCGCCTTCTTTTTGTTTCTTGCGCCAACCAGCTTGCCAATATAAACCCCAATAAAAGAAAATGCATAGGTTACCACCCCAATTACCGCTACCGCCGAAAGAATATCCACCCCTAAAAAGGCAAAGGTTACCCCTACCGCAAGTGCATCTATACTGGTGGCAATTGCTAAAAGCAGCAATTCCTGTAAATTTAGCACAAAAGGCAGTTCTTCTCTTTCGTCCTCTTTTGCCAGGGCTTCCTTTATCATTTTACCGCCTATAACCGCAAGCAGTACAAAGGCCACCCAATGGTCGAAATTGGTTATATACACTTCAAATTGGCGGCCTAAAAGCCACCCGGCAAATGGCATAAGTGCCTGAAACCCCCCAAAAAACAGGGCAATTACCGCAGCATATTTTTTTTCAATTTTGGGCATGGTTAGGCCTTTGCCAATTGAAATTGCAAAAGCGTCCATAGAAAGGCCTACGGCTATTAAAAAGAGCTCAATAAAAAGCATAATACCACCTTAAAGTTTTAGTGCTGCTTTTAAAACCCATACACATAAAAAAGGCCTGTGCTTTAAACAAGCCCTTTTTAACGAAGTTGTAAAGCTGTTTGCCTGGCGCCGGTTGCTTTTCATAAATGCGGGCTGTATAACTAACTTTACCTAAAGTACGGCAAAACAAACGCACAACAAAGTATTGCAGTAAAAAACGGGCAAAAAGGCATGGCACGCCATAAACTTTTATACACCTGTACGGCAATAAACACTTAAGTAAGTGTACTTTTATGCAGGTAACTTGTCAACCGTTTGTACCTTGGCTTATAATTTCAAAACTTGCGGCATCACAGTTCAACTTCGCAAGCGCGCCATACGGCAGTGTGCACATGGGCTGGTTGTGGCCAAACGGCATGTTATAAAATACAGGCAAACTTTCAAGGCTGTATTCACTTAGTACTTTTAATATCATTGTTTTATACTCATTGTAATATTTTTGCCGGTAAGGTTTGCCGAAAACAAGCGCCGCTGCGTTTTGTAGTATACCTTGTGTACAATAATTGCGCAGCCAGTAACTGAAAAATTCCGGCGGTGGCATCTCTTCAGAGGTTTCAAAAAATAGCACCGCCCCGGCAAGGTCGTCATATGCAGGCCAAAGTGGTGTGCCTTTTGCCATTTCCAGCACTTCCATACAGCCGCCAAACAAATGCCCTTGCACCGTTCCCTTCCCCTGCAGTACCTCAAATTCACCATAGGGGCTCATGGTTTTTTGTGTATTTTTATTTTCTTCCAGCCATTCAATGCGCTGGCCTGTGTAAAGGCCAGGTTTTGCAATAGCGCCAATTGGCAAGCCGCTAAAAACAGCTTTTATAAAATGTTCCGCAGTGTAGGGGAATATCTCAATATTTTCCGCAAACTCTGCTAAAATGCTGGGGCCGTAAAAACTTGCAAGGCCTGCCTTAAAGCACATTAAATGTAACACCGTAGTGTCTGAATAGCCAAGTACCACCTTGGGGTTTTTCTCTATCACATCAAAGTCAATATACGGCAACAGGCGTATGCTCTCTTCGCCGCCAATGCAGGAGAAAACACCTTTAACTGCCGGGTTTGCAAAGGCATTCATCAAATCTTCCGCCCGGGCTTTTGGGTTGTTGTAAAGGTATGCGGTGCCCTTTAAAGTGTTGGGCATCTCCTGTACTCGCAGGCCAAATTGGGTTTGCAACCTGCTTTTGCCAAGGTTATAACGCCAAAGCAGGTCATCGTCTCCGGCACCGCCCCAAGAGGGGCTTACGGTTACAATTAAGTCGCCTTTTTTTAATTTTTCAGCCAGTTTTAATGTTCGCATAATATCACCTTTATGTTACAAAAGCTGTTTTATGTTGCTGCCCGTTCGCTTGCCAGCCGTAAAATTAGCTGATGCAAAGCTGTAAACTTAGCTGTTTAATAGCTCTCCCCATGCAGCAGGGTATAGCACTTCGCATGCCGTAAAGCCGGCAGCACAGCGGTTTCTTACCCTGTGCAATATACCGTAGGTAAGCTGTGCCTGTTATAAAGCCGCTAGCACGCCGTTTTATGGTATTGGTTTTTTAAATGGTGTTTACTTGGCAATGTGCCATGCCACCGCCGCCGCCTTTAATATAGCCCGCATTCTAGCTGTGTGCACATACCTGTAGGTTTACAATTTTGCTGTTGATAATTCAAAACAAACCCCGCTTTTTGCGGGCGCGCAGGCACTGCAATGCCGAAAGCATATTATTTATAATATTTCCCGGTCACCTCTACCGGTGTAATTTCAATAACTCCTGTGCCTTTAATAGCCCCTTCGGGCATGTTGGCGGCGCTAAGCCCCGGGGTAAATTTTTGCACAATAGCACTCAGGGCACTGCGCTTAACTTCAATATCTTGCACCATGGCGGCGTTACCCAGCATTACCACACTTTCATAGGCCGTGTTGGTACTGCATGGCTCATCCCCCTCAGGCAGAATATAGCCGCCAAGGTTATATACGGTAATGCAAACCCTGCTGTCTTTTTCAATGTTGGTGTTCTTTTGCCCTATGGGCAGCCCGTGCAGGTACACTTTGCCATTTAAATATGCAAAATGCACAGGTATACCGTACGGGTAGCCATCTTCATTTAAAGTTGTAAATACCGCCACCTCTGCGTTTTGTAAAAGCTTTGCAATCTCCTCTTGTGGCAGCCCGTGTGTTTTCATTCTGTTCTGCATTACAACACCCCTTTTTATAAATATTATATATAAATACTATATATTTAGTATAGCCTTAAAGGCACGGTGTGTAAAGGCGGGCAAATGCGCAAAGTGTACATTTGCCCATAGCACCCTATTGGGGTAAAACCCCTTAATTTAATAGCGTAAACCTTTTTGTTAATTTAGTTTCAGCTTAATAAATTGGCACCCGCCCTTTTCAAAGCAAAAGCGGCAAGGGTTAACCCTTGCCGCTTTGCGTTAAGCCGTTTTGAAGCTAAAAACCTGCAAACTTTTATTTTAATTGGTAGGTGTTTTGCCTACATAATCGGTTATAACAGCCAAAAAAAGGCTGTTGGTAATTTTTTTGCCATTGTAAAAGGCAAAAATTTTTTCATAAAGCGGAGACTTGTTTACTACTATATGGTTTACCGCCTCCCTGATACTTTTTTCCACAGCAGTTACCGTGCTGCCGTTTGCCCGTGCCAGGTTTGGGTATATTACCTTAGTAAGGTACCGCGCGTCCACCGGGGTATTCATGTAGGCAATAAGCGCGGCTTTTGCCAGTTTTGTAGATTGCGGGTGCGGAGAC
>JAVBRS010000060.1:0-8431 GCA_031547715.1 Oscillospiraceae bacterium | reverse complement strand
GTTGCCTTTTAAACACTGTTTGCTTTTGTTAATTTGGCAGTAACCAGCTTTTTTGCGCCTGTAAAACCGGTTTTATATGCATAAAACAAAACGGCAACAGGGAAAGCCCTTTGCCGCTTTGTTTTTTACTTTTCACATTCTCTCTTCAAAGGTGCCGCACATGGTTTCCTCGCCAATAATTGCGTTGGTACTCTTAACTTTAATGTGTTTTGCAGTACATGCATGGCTGGTGTTGTAAACGCAGTTTTCAACGTTGCACATAACACCCTCAAGGTGGTTACCCATGGTGTTGCCTGCAAAAGTATTTTCATTGTTTAAACCGGAATTGTTATTGCTGTAGTCCATCTTTTCACCCCCTTTTCTTTTAAAAGTATACCCTTTTGTTCAAAATTCATTCGGAGGTTGTATGGCAATTTACACAATTGGAGATTTACATCTGTCACTTGGCACATCAAAGCCTATGGACATTTTTCACGGGTGGGACAACTATGTTGCACGCATAGAACAACAATGGAATTATTTAGTTAAACAGGAAGATGTTGTTGTTCTGCCCGGGGATATTTCCTGGGCAATGCAAATTGAAGATTGCGAAGCTGATTTTGCATTCATACATGCACTGCCGGGGCATAAAGTTATTATTAAAGGTAACCATGACTATTGGTGGGCCACTTTGCGCAAAATGGAAAATTTTTGTGTTGAAAAGGGTTTTAGCAGCATCACTTTTATTCAAAACAGTTGTTTTATTGCGGGGGAAATGGCGATTTGCGGCACCCGCAGTTGGTTTTTTGACAGTGAAGAAGCACACGATGAAAAAATACAAAACCGCGAAGTGGGCCGGCTTGAGGCGTCATTAAAAGCAGCCGGGGATAAAGAGAAATTGGTATTTTTGCATTATCCGCCAATATACCAAAGCCAACGGGCTGAAAATATTATTGAAATTTTAAAAAAATACGGTGTAAAACAGTGTTTTTACGGCCATTTACACGGTAAAAGCCATAATTTTGCTTTCAGTGGTGAGGACGACGGAATAAACTATAAACTTGTCTCTGCAGATGCGCTGCGCTTTTGCCCTTATTTGGTAAAATAGCTGGAAGTTGGTTTTGCGTTGTGCTATAATTAAATGAATTTTCATTACGGAGGATAATATGAAACTGCTTGAATACGGTAAATCTGAGAATGGGCTTTATAACATTGAATTTTTAATTGAGCCAGAGCAATTTGAACTTGCTTTGGCCCGTGCTTACCGCAAAGGCGTGGGCAAAATTGCAGTACCCGGTTTCCGCAAAGGTAAGGCACCACGCAGTGTAATAGAGAAAATGTACGGTGAAGAAGTGTTTTTTGACGATGCTTTAAATGCCATTCTTCCCATTGAGTACGACAGCGCCCTGCACACTGTAAACATTGAACCTATTGCCAGCCCCCAAATTGAAGTTAAAGAGATGAGCAAGGCAAACGGCGCAACAGTTCTTTGCAAAATACCTGTTAAACCTGATGTTACTTTGGGTGAATATAAAGGTTTAAAAGCCACTAAAACTGTGAAAGCTGTAGGGGATGAAGAAATAGCATCTGAACTTTTGGGGCTGCAAAACCGCAATGCCCGCATGGTGGATAAAACCGGTAAGGCCAAAGACGGTGACTACGCCACCATTGACTTTGAAGGTTTTGTTGACGGGGTGCCTTTTGAGGGCGGCAAAAGCGAAGGCTACCCAATTCAACTCGGTTCCGGCCAATTTATACCCGGCTTTGAAGAGCAGGTTGTAGGCCACAAAGTTGGTGAAGCGTTTGATATTGAAGTTACCTTCCCTGAAGAGTACCAGGCGGCAGAGTTGGCTGGTAAAAAAGCCACTTTTAAAATTGTGCTTAAAGAATTAAAAGAAAAAGAGATGCCCGAGCTGGATGATGACTTTGCAAAAGATGTAAGCGAATTTGACACGCTGGCAGACCTTAAGGCAGACCTTTTGGCTAAAGCAGAAGCTGAGGCAGAAAAACAGGCTGAAGCAGAAGTGGAAAATACCATTATGGAACAGGTTGTAAAAAGCCTTGAAGCCGACATTCCGGATGTAATGTACGCACAAAAAATGGAAGATTTAGCCAGTGAATTTGCTTACCGCCTGCAAAGCCAGGGGCTTGATATGAACACATACCTGCAATACACAGGTTCCACCAAGGAACAATTTGCGGACAGCTTCCGCCCGCAGGCGGAGCAGCAGGTTAGAATGCGCCTGGCACTTGACCATATAGTAGAGCTTGAAGAGCTTAAAGTGACCGACGAAGAAGTTGATGCCCAGGTTGCCAAAATGGCAGACCAGTTTAACCTTTCAGAAGAAGAGATACGCCGCGCAGTACCTGACCGCGAAATACGCGCAGACCTGGCTGCCAACAAAGCGGTTGACCTTGTGCGCCAAAGTGCTGTTATAACTGCAAGTAAGCCTGAAAAAGCGGTTAAAGCGCCCGCAGCAAAAAAACCTGCTGCAAAAAAGGCTAAAGACGCAGAGTAATTTAACACTGCGTTCATACATACATTGAACATGGAGGTGCAAGTATGAGTTTAGTACCATATGTAGTTGAGCAAACCAGCCGTGGTGAACGTTCCTATGACATTTTTTCTCGCCTGTTGAGCGACCGCATTATAATCCTCTCTGAAGAGGTAAACGATGCAACGGCATCTTTGGTGGTTGCGCAACTTCTTTATTTAGAAGGGCAAGACCCTGATAAAGACATCAGTTTATATATCAATAGCCCCGGCGGCTCTATAACTGCCGGCCTTGCAATTTACGACACTATGCAGTATATAAAATGTGATGTTTCGACAATTTGTGTGGGTATGGCGGCCTCTATGGGTGCGTTTTTATTGTGCGCCGGCGCAAAAGGCAAACGCCTTGCACTGCCAAACAGTGAAATAATGATTCACCAGCCAAGCGGCGGCACACAAGGCAAAGAGACGGATATTCGCATTCAGGCAGACCGCATTAGCCGCATGCGCCGCAGCCTTAACAAAATAATGGCGGATGCAACAGGCCAACCAATTGAAAACATTGAACGCGATACCGACCGCGACAATTTCATGACCGTCGATGAAGCATTAACCTACGGTTTGATAGACAAAGTTATAACAACGCGCTAAAAGCGAGGGAAGAATGGCATCAAAGGAAAAAGTAGCCGTATGTAATTTTTGCGGCAAATCTCAAAATGAAGTGGAACGCATGATTTGTGGGCCCACAGCAAATATTTGCAACGAGTGCGTTGATTTATGCCTTGCCCTACTGGAAGAGGAGGGCATTGCCACCGGCCGCACCAACCTGCGTGGCCGAAAAGACAGAATTATACCTGTTAAGGCAAGCACCTTTACAAACTTGCCGGTGTTGACACCGCATGAAATAAAAGAAGGTCTTGACCAGTATATAATTGGCCAAGACAAGGCCAAAACCTATTTGGCTGTGTCTGTTTACAACCATTACAAGCGTATTTTAACAGACAAACAAGATGATGTAGAGCTGCAAAAAAGCAATGTCTTACTGCTTGGGCCTTCCGGCGTGGGTAAAACTTACCTTGCACAAACCCTTGCAAAAATGCTGGGCGTGCCTTTTGCCATAGCAGATGCAACAACCCTTACAGAGGCCGGGTATGTTGGCGAGGATGTTGAAAATATACTTTTGCGCCTTATACAAGCCGCAGATTTTGATATTGCAAAGGCAGAAAAAGGCATTATTTATATTGATGAAATTGACAAAATTACCCGCAAAAGTGAAAACCCGTCTATAACCCGTGATGTAGGCGGCGAGGGTGTGCAGCAAGCGCTTTTGAAAATTTTGGAAGGTACGGTTGCAAATGTGCCGCCACAGGGTGGGCGGAAACACCCGCAACAGGAATTTATACCCATAAACACTAAAAACATACTGTTTATTTGCGGTGGCGCTTTTGACGGCCTTGCAGAGCACATAGAAAGAAGAACAGCACGTTCCAGCCTTGGTTTTGGCGGTGAGGTTAAAAAAACTGCAGCAGGTGCCAAAGCAGAAATTTTGCAGCTGGTTGAGCCCCATGACCTTGTTAAATTTGGCCTGATACCTGAGCTGGTTGGCCGTATACCTGTTATTGCCACACTGGAGCCATTGAATGAAAAGGCATTGGTGCGCATTTTGAAAGAGCCGAAAAACTCTTTAGTTAAGCAGTATAAAGCACTTTTTGCCATGGATAACGTAGAGCTTGAATTTACAGATGAAGCTTTGCATGAAATTGCTAAAAAGGCAATTGCACTTAACAGCGGCGCACGCGGCTTGCGCAGTATTGTAGAGCAAGCGCTTATGCCAACCATGTTCCTTGTGCCGGAGGACGCTACAATAATAAAAGTTATTGTAACTGCAGGTACCATTGCCGGAACAGAGGAGCCACAGCTTGAATACGGTGCTGTGCGCAAAAGGTACAAAAACGCGGCTGGCGCTTAACCTGAAAACATTCCGTAAACCGCCTGCTTTTAATTTGGCAGTATGCTTACTTTTAAGTAAATTGTTGCCATTTTTTAATGTAACAGTTTTTTACAAAGGCGCCCAGTGGGGCGTCTTTGTTTGCTATAATGGGTAAGCTATGCTATAATAAATAAATATTTACCCCACAGGAGGTGTTATATTTTGCCAAAATCAACCATTAAACATATTACCGAAAAAGAAATTACAAAAATGCCGGCGCTGGCTTTGCGCGGGCTTGTAATCTTCCCAAACAATATTATTCAGTTTGAAGTTGGGCGTAAAAAAAGTATTGAAGCCGTAGATTATGCCATGGCACATACCAGCGCAATTTTTTTAGTTGCCCAAAACGAAGTTGAAATTGAAGTACCCGCAATAAAAGACCTGCACAGTGTGGGTGTTGTGGCGGAAATTAAACAGGTTTTAAAGGTTAGTGACGGCCTTGTTAAGGTGCTTGTAAATGCAAAATACCGGGCAAAATTAGTTGCACTTGAAGCCGATGGCGCGTTTTTACTTGCAAATACCAAGCCATACCCAATGGCAGGTTTAAAAAAGGAAGACCCGGATAAGCTTGAAGCCTTGGTGCGCGCCATAAAAGAGAAGTTTGAACACTATATTTCAATAAATACCCGTTTGCCGAAGGACATTGTATTTGCAGTTCTCTCCAGTTCAGACGCCAAGTTTTTAGCAGATTATATACCCGGTAACCTTCACTTTGCCCAGAGAGACAAACAGGCCCTGCTGGAGGAAAAAACGCTCTCCGGCCGCTTAACGGCGTTAATAACGGTTTTGCAAAAAGAAATTAACATACTGGGCATTGAAAAAGAATTGCACAATAAAGTAAATGAACAGATGGAACGTAACCAGCGCAACTATTACCTGCGGGAAGAGATGCGTGTGATTTCAGATGAGCTGAACGAGGGTGACGACCCGGTTGCAGAGGCTGAAGCATACCAAGAACGTATTATGCTTTTAAATTTCGCACCGGAAACAGAGAAAAAGCTTTTGAAAGAAGCAGACCGACTTACTAAAATGCCAAGCGGCACACAGGAAGCTGCCGTTATTACCACCTACCTTGACACCTGCCTTGAATTGCCGTGGAATACCTACACCAAAGATGTGATTGATATACAAAAGGCGAAAACACGGCTGGACAAAGGCCATTACGGAATGCAGAAGGTGAAAGAGCGCATTCTTGAAATTTTGGCTGTGCGCAAACTTGCGCCTGATGTAAAAGGCCAAATTATATGCCTTGTTGGCCCCCCGGGTGTTGGCAAAACATCAATTGCACACTCTATTGCCGGGTGTATTGGCCGCAACTTTGCACGCATGAGCCTTGGCGGCGTACGTGACGAAGCGGAAATACGCGGCCATAGGCGAACATATGTCGGTGCAATGCCCGGCAAAATAATAAGCGCTGTTCAGGCTGCAGGCACAATGAACCCGCTTATTTTACTGGATGAAATAGATAAACTTGCCAGCGATTTTAGGGGCGACCCTGCATCTGCTTTGCTTGAGACGTTAGACCCTGAACAGAACAGCACATTTAAAGACCATTACCTTGATATACCGTTTGATTTAAGTAATGTTTTGTTTATAACCACCGCCAACAGCCTTGATACCATTCCGCGCCCGCTGCTTGACAGAATGGACGTTATTGATCTTTCCAGCTATACAAGGGAAGAGAAGTTCCAAATTGCCAAACGCCACCTTCTGCCAAAACAGCTGGTTAACACCGGCACCAAAGGCGTGGTAAAAGTGGCAGACAGCGCATTGTACAGCCTTATAGACCACTACACGAAGGAAGCGGGTGTGCGCAGTTTAGAGCGCGCAATTGCAGAGGTGCTGCGCAAATGTGCAATAAAGGTTGCCGGCGGCGAAAACAAAATATCTGTTTCTGAAAAAAATATTCAGGAGCTGCTTGGGCCATACCGTGCGAAAGACTCTTACTCTTTGAAGAAAGACGCCGTGGGCATTGCCAACGGCCTTGCCTGGACAAGTGTAGGCGGGGAACTGCTTCCAATAGAGGTGCAGGTGCTGGAAAACGGCACCGGTAAACTTGAACTCACAGGTTCTCTGGGTGATGTAATGAAGGAATCTGCCCATTTGGCAATTAGCTATGCCAAGGTGCACGCCGCAGAATACGGAATTTCGCAGGACAGGTTTAAAAACATAGACATTCACATTCACGCGCCGGAAGGGGCTGTGCCGAAAGACGGCCCTTCAGCAGGGGTAACACTTTCCACTGCGCTTATATCTGCTTTAAGCGGCTACCCTGTGCGGGCAGATATTGCCATGACCGGTGAAATTACCCTTCACGGCAATGTACTGCCAATAGGCGGCCTGCGTGAAAAGGCAATGGCCGCCTATAGAGAAAAAATGACAACAGTGCTTATACCGCAAGACAATGTAAGCGACCTTTACTATGTGGATGAAGCGGTTAAAAAACATGTTGTTTTTAAACCTATGGAGCAGCTGCAACAGGTTTTAGCCACAGCATTGTGCATACCGGAGCCTTCGGGGGCAACTGTAGCCACCGAGGAAGAAGGGCGTGCATTCACACCAAACGCTACAATGCCGAATGTGAAGAATAATATTGGTGCAACCATTTAATTTTTAGGTAATTATGAATTTTGAAACAGTAAAATTTAAATCATCTTATGGGCTTTCATCACAGTTGCCCACCACAGACCGGCCGGAGATTGTATTTTCTGGCCGGTCTAATGTGGGTAAATCTTCTTTAATAAACAAGCTTTGCAACCGTAAAAGCCTTGCCCGTACCAGTGCGGCACCTGGCAAAACCGCCACAATAAATTATTATGAATGTGCCGGCGTACACCTCGTTGACCTGCCAGGGTACGGCTATGCGAAAGTAAGCCGCAGCGAGCGCGAGCGCTGGGACAAGCTCATCAACTCTTACTTTGCCCAAAACAGGGGCAACGCTTTGTTGCTGCAACTGCTGGACTGCCGCCATGCCATTTCAAAAGACGATGAAACTATGCTTGCATATATAGCCCATTACGCTTTGCCTTTTGTAGCTGTGCTTACAAAGCAAGATAAGTTGAAGAAAAGTGAAATTGAAGCACGGCGGGTGTATTTTGAAGAATTGCTACAGCCTTATAATTGCCGTAAAATTATTTTTACCAGCACATTAAACACCAGTGGTATTGAAGAATTAAAAGCGGAAATAGAGGCCTTTTTGAAGCTTTACAGCGGCAACACGGAAGAATAGGGGTAAAGGGTATGGCAGCATACGGCCGCTTTGCGGCTATATACGACATTTTAAACGCAAATGCAAATTATAAAGCACTTGCTAAGTACATAAATGCCAAGTTCCAACAAAACCACCTACCGGGCCCTTTAGTGGCAGACCTTGGTTGTGGTACAGGCGAGCTTACAATTAAACTTGCTGCAATGGGCTATGACATGATTGCCGTTGATGCCTCACCGGATATGCTTAGCACTTTGGCGGGTAAATTGGCCGATGCAAAGAAAAATAAGCCCATACTAATTTTGAACCAGCGACTGGAAGAACTTGATTTGTACGGCACCATACAAGCCGCTGTGTGCACCTTTGACACTGTAAACCACCTAAGCGTTGAAATGCTTAAGAAGGCCATAAGCCGCACCGCACTTTTCCTGGAGGAAGGTGGTATATTTATTTTTGATGCCAACACAAAATATAAACATGAAAAAGTACTGGCAAACAATACATTCCACATAAACGCGCACAAATTAAACTGTGAATGGACTAACCTTTACAGTTCTGAAGACGACTCTGTTGTAATATCTCTAACCTTTACAGAAGGCGAAAAGCTTTTATTTCAAGAGCATTTCAAAGAATATTACCACCCGCCTGAGCTGCTAAAAGAGATATTGGCGGCAAATAACTTATATGTTATTGAACAGCTTGACGGAGAGACGTTTTTGCCATTACAGGAAAATAGCCAACGAATGATTTTTGTAGCCAA
>JAVBRS010000020.1:0-4563 GCA_031547715.1 Oscillospiraceae bacterium | reverse complement strand
TTGAAGTACAGGGAAGAAACACACTGGTTTTTGCGTATATTACGCCTGTTTAAATGCTGTGGCAGTTCTATTTTTCTACCACAATGGGGCGTTTTTTGCTTTTAATTAATGCGGTGCAAATTTTTAATGGTGCTCTGCGGCCTCTGCAATCTCTTGTGTTTCATGCAGGGTGTTAAATGGGTGCTGTGGCGGGGCGTAAATGCTAAAAAGTTTTAGCGGTGTATTGCCCATATTTATAATGTTGTGCCATGTGCCGCTGGGTATATAAATTGCACACCCCGGGCGGAAGTCATCCTGCCGGTCCGGCCGCTCACGGCTGTAGCCGGTTTTTGCAACACCCACACCCTCTTCCACATAAAAAAACTGGTCCAGCCCATGGTGTATTTCCAGCCCTACATCTTTGCCAACAGGTATGCACATAAGGGTTGTTTGCAGGTAGCGCCCTGTCCATATAGTATTGCGGAAGTAAGGGTTGCCCACCGTTTCTCTGCGCATGTTTATCACTGCCGGGTTGGGGCCGCAGTCAAACGGTTGTTCGGGCTGTTGGCGGGTGGTATTTTTTTCGGTAAAAGCGTTGTCAATGTTTTCTTCGGTGCGGTAGGCATCATCTAAAATTGGCTGCCCGAAGGCGTTTTCAAAATCACTCATAATAACTCTGCCTTTCTTTGGTTTTATACCAGATTATGATGCGGCAGTTATTTTTGTTACTTTCACAGCTTTTGAAGTGAGGAAAACGAGAAATTAGCCCAAAAAACGTATATCTGCCTGCGCAGATATACAGGCGAAGGAAAAGAAAAAGCAAAGCCTTTTTAACCTTTGCCGTGCGGCGGGGTTAATTTAAAACCGCAGGAAATATTGGGGTTTTGGTAAAGCGGTAAAACAAGCCGGGTGCGAGAGCTCAAACATGGTACACATAAATTTAAAGTTTTTAAACTGCCGTTTTGCGCCAAAGGGCGCAGTGCAATTAAATATAAAATATACAGCAAAAGGCAAATGGCGGCGCAGGGCAAAGGCAGCAAATAAGAAAATGCAAATTGCCGGCAATTTGCAAAACGCAAAAAGGGCAAAAAGAAACAGGTAAAACGCAGTTTAAAAGCTAAGGCGCACGTTTGCACATTAAACCAGTTTATTTACAATGCGAAGCTTCTTTGCTGCAACAAGCTAATACAAAAAAAGCTCCCGCCATTTGGCGGGAGCTTTTAAAGTAGGGCATCTGAGGTTTTATAACATAATTATGAATTATATATAAATGGAATGCCTTTTAAAGTTAAAACAGGTCTTTATCTGCAATTTCCTTCTCAAGGTCGGCAATGCAAGCGGCAATGTCTTTAACGCCGCCGCGTGCTTCATTCCGCGCACGTACTGAAACGGTGCCGGCCTCCGCCTCTTTGTCGCCAACAACCAACATATAAGGTATTTTCTTCAGCTGGGCATCACGTATTTTGGCGTTCATCTTTTCATTGCGGTAGTCTGCCTCTACACGGATACCGGCTTTTTGCAGCTCTTCTTCAACCTTCTTTGCATAGTCGCGGTGGGCGTCGCTAATGGGTATAACCATAGCCTGCACAGGGCACAGCCACAGCGGGAAAGCGCCGGCAAAGTGCTCGGTCAATATGCCGATAAAACGCTCAATGGAGCCAAAAATGGTGCGGTGCAGCATAATGGGGCGGTGTTTTTCACCGTCTGCGCCGGTGTATTCCAGCTCAAAGCGTTCAGGCATCTGCATATCCAGCTGTATGGTGCCGCACTGCCAGGTGCGGCCAAGGCTGTCTTTCAAATGGAAGTCGATCTTCGGGCCGTAAAAAGCGCCGTCGCCTGGGTTAATTTTATAGGGCAGGCCGCTTGCTTCCAGGGCTTTTTGCAGCATGCTTGTGGCCATTTCCCACTGCTCATCGGTGCCCATAGAATTTTCCGGCCGTGTTGAGAGTTCCACTGCGAATTCAAAGCCGAACAGTTTGTAAAATTTCTTTTCAAGTTCAATTAAGTCTAAAATTTCTTTCTGAACATGCTCCTCCGCCATGAAGAGGTGGGCGTCATCCTGTGTGAAGTTGCGCACACGCATTAATCCGTGCAACGCACCGGAAAGCTCATGCCGGTGAACAAGGCCAAGCTCACCCGCGCGGATGGGCAAATCTTTATAAGAGGTGGGGCGCCGTTTAAACACCAACATGCCGCCGGGGCAGTTCATGGGTTTAACCGCAAAATTCTCATTGTCAATTTGTGTCATATACATGTTGTCGCGGTAATGGTCCCAGTGGCCGCTGTTTTCCCACAGCTCGCGACGTAAAATAATAGGGGTTTTAATCTCCTGGTAGCCGGCTTTACGGTGTTCTTCACGCCAAAAGTTTTCAAGCTGGTTGCGCAGTACCATGCCGTTGGGGAAGAAAAACGGGAAGCCGGGGCCCTCGTCAAAAATGTCAAACAAATCAAGCTCTCTGCCAAGTTTGCGGTGGTCGCGGCGCTTTGCCTCTTCCAGCATTTCAAAATGGGCAGTCAACATCTCTTCATTCGGGAAGGAAATACCGTAAACGCGCTGCAGCATGCGGTTTTTAGCGTCGCCGCGCCAGTATGCGCCGGTTACTGCAGTGAGCTTAAATGCCTTTACCGGCCCGGTGGAAAGAAGGTGCGGGCCTGCGCAAAAATCTGTGTAGTCGCCCTGGCGGTAGAAGGTAAGCTTCTCTTCTTCGGGCAGGTCGTTTATCATTTCAACTTTGTAAGGCTGGTCTTTCACAAGCTCCAGCGCCTCTGACCGAGAGAGTGAGAAACGCTCCAGGGGAATGTTTGCTGCCACAATTTTTTTCATCTCTGCCTCTATTGCGGCGAAAGAGTCAGGGTTAAGGGTGTCCTCCATGTCAATGTCGTAGTAAAAGCCGGCCTCAATTGCAGGGCCTATGGCAAACTTGGCCTTGGGGTAAAGGTGCTGTATTGCCTGTGCCATAATGTGGCTTGATGTATGCCAAAATATGGCCTTGCCCTCTTTGTCTTCGAAGGAGAGAATGGCGAGCTCGGCATCTTCACGCACCGGGTGGTGCAGGCCAAAATACTCGCCTGCAATCTTGCCGCCAAGGGCGTTTGCCATCTGCTCCGGTGCAAGCACCTTTCCAATCTCCTCAATGTTGGCGCCAACTTCAAAGTCAGCTTTCCTGCCGTTTGCAAGTTTAATGTGCATCATAATGGTGCTCCTTTCAAATTCCCGGTTTCGCAGGTACGGGGGGCCTGCCGCCGGGCAAAATAAAAATACTCACCCCGTAAAATACGGGGTGAGTATTACAAATGTAATTCCCACGGTTCCACCCGAATTGCCGTGTTTATACACACGGCCGCTCGAATGGGGGTAACGGCCCTAAGCCGGCACAGGTTCACCTGTGCACTCTGCGGTGGTAAATTTGCCTTTTCCTGTTTTGCGGCTTTCAGCCGGTGGCCGCTTTCTCTGTACAGGGGGGTGGGCAAAACATTGTCCGCATCAGCGTTTTATTAAGGTGAATATACACCCGATAGGTAGTTATGTCAAGTAAAAATTTTACGGTTTTGAACACAAAATATTGCCTTGTTTTGTCAAATTTCACCATAGGCCAGCTTGACAAGCCCTTTGTTTACTTATATTATTAAAAGTGGATTATGCTATATGTTAAACACTAACATATTTCACAATTATTATTTATTTCAGAACGCCAAAAAATAAATGGTTAACAACCAGGAGGACCCAAAATGGTAGCAATATGGCAAGCAGCCATAGGCGCCGTTGTTTTGGGTGTTGTTGTTGGTGTAATTGCGTTTAATTTGGGCATTGCACACCGCCGCCGGGTGGCAGAGCAGAAAATCGGCTCTGCAGAGGAAGAAGCAAAACGGTTGATCAACGACGCTATTAGAACAGCGGAACAAAAGCAAAAAGAAAGTATTATTGAAGCGAAAGATGAGGCCTTTAAGTTGCGCGCAGAGGCCGAAAGAGAGATTAAAGAGCGCAGGGCGGAGGTTACCCGCCAGGAACGCAGGCTGGACCAAAAAGAAGAAAGCCTTGAGAAAAAGCTGACAATTTTAGAGGAGAAAGAAGAGGACCTTGCAAGGCGCAACGAGCTTGCGAATGCCAAGATGGCAGAGATTGAGCAGATTAAACTGCGCCAGGTGGAAAAACTTGAAGTTATTAGCGGCATGAGCCAGGAGGACGCCAAAAACCTGCTTATGCAGGGCCTTGAAGAAGAGCTGATACACGAAAAAGCCGTTAAAATAACCAATTATGAAACCCAGCTGAAAGACGAGCAGGACACAATGGCCCGGGAGTTGCTTAGTGTGGCAATTGCCCGCTGTGCCGCAGACCACACGCAGGAGGCCACCGTTTCCGTGGTGGCGCTGCCAAGCGATGAAATGAAAGGCCGCATTATAGGCCGTGAAGGGCGCAACATAAGGGCGCTTGAAACCGCCACAGGTGTTGACCTTATTATTGATGACACACCGGAGGCCATAACACTTTCCAGCTTTGACCCGGTGCGCAGGGAAATTGCCCGCCAGACACTTGAAAAGCTTATTCAAGACGGGCGCATTCACCCCGCCCGCATTGAGGAAATG
>JAVBRS010000027.1:0-4765 GCA_031547715.1 Oscillospiraceae bacterium | reverse complement strand
GTGGCGAATACGGTTTCTCGTGTATTCATCTTGTTTATTAGTGGAGTCTGTAACGTAGGGCAATGCGTTTGCCCGGCAGTATTCTTCAACCTCTGCCCGGGTGGTGGCAATTAAGGGGCGAATGTAAACCCCCCGCACCGGCGGTATACCCCCAAGGCCCTTTACACCCGTGCCCCTTGCAAGGTTAAAAATAATTGTTTCACTGTTGTCGTTCAAAGTGTGGCCGGTGGCAATTTTTGCATTTTGCGCTTGTGCCAATTCTTCAAAATAGGTGTAACGCAAAATGCGCGCCCATTCTTCAATGCCTACGCCTTGCGGCTTTTCACGCTGGGCCATGTTTAAACGGCGCAGGTGCAACTGCACTTTATAAGTTTCACACAGTGCGGCCACGGCCGTCTCATCTGCGTTTGCTTCAGCGCCACGCAGGCCGTGGTTTACATGGGCAGCCTGCAGCAAAAAACCATATTCCTGCTGCAAACTTAGCAAAAAATGAAACAAGGCCATTGAATCTGCCCCGCCGGACAAGGCAGTGATGACCGTTTTTGTTCCATTTAACATGGCGTATTTTTCCAGTGTATCTTTTACTTTATCAATATTCATCTGTGTGTACAACGTCTACGTTATAAAAACGTGTGTGCTCACCGTCCCACCCCAAAGTGACCTTGCCCACGCCCCCATGGCGGTTTTTTGCAATAATGCACTCCGCCAGGTTTGCATCTTCGGTTTGGTCGTTGTAGTAGGCCTCTCTGTATAAAAACAACACCACGTCTGCGTCCTGCTCAATAGAGCCGGAGTCGCGCAGGTCGGAAAGTACCGGCCTGTGGTTACCGCCGGCATTTTTATCCGGCCCGCGGGAGAGCTGCGACAGCACTATAACCGGCACATCCAGCTCTTTCGCCATAATTTTCAAAGACCTCGTCATCTCTGAAATTTCCTGAACACGGTTTTCATTTCTGCGGCCGGTACCCTGCATAAGTTGCAGGTAGTCAATAATTATAAGGCCAATTTTCTCTTTGTTGGGGTTTTGGTTTATTCTTCGCACTTTTGCCTTCATTTCGGCTATAGATATTCCGGAAGTGTCATCAAGGTAAATGTTTGCATCGCCAAGGTCGTCTGCGGCTGCGGCAATAGCCGCCCACTCGCTGCCCGCAAGCGTACCGGTGCGCATATTTTGGCTGTCCACCGCCGCCTCGCTGGAGAGGATGCGGCTTGCAAGCTGTTCTTTTGTCATCTCTAAAGAGAAGATGGCAACCGGCACTTTTTTACCCCTTGCCACATTTGTTGCAATGTTCAAAGCGAAGCTTGTTTTGCCCATGCCGGGGCGGGCCGCCAATATAACAAGGTCGCTTTTGCCAAGGCCTGTCAGGCGCGTGTCTAAATAGGTAAAACCGGTGGGTATGCCAAGGTATTTTTCCCTGTCCGGGCCGTTTATTTTTTGCAAGCGTGAAAGTGTTTCATAAATGGCGCTGCGCAGCGGCATTAAAGTGCTGGTGTCACGCCCTGCCCTTATTTCATATATACGCTGTTCAGCCGCCTCTAAAAGCAGGTTTGCGCTCTCCCCCTCCTGGGTGGAAACTAAAATGTCCTCAGCGGCATGGGTTAAAAGCCGAATGAGGTATTTTTCATGCACAATATTGGCATAACTTTCAACGTTTGATATGGACGGCACCGTTTCTGCAAGCGTTGTTAAGTAGATTTTAGCTTCTTTTTCGTTTTCAAATATTGCGGCGTTAACAACAGCTTCCAGTATTGTTATAAAATCTATTGAATGGCCCGCTGTGAAAAGCGCCATTACTTCCGCAAAAATTGCAGCGTTTTGCGGCGCATAGAAATACTCGCTGCGCAACTTTTCAATTATAAGGGGCACAGTGTCTGCGCTTAAAATAGCAGCGCCAAGCACAGCCTGTTCCGCCTCAATGTTGTAGGCAAGCTGTATGCCAAGCTGTTCAAATTCAAGTGTCCTGTTATCCACCGTTGTCCTTCTCTCTTCGGCCTGTGCATCTGCCGGTTGTTATGCGTTTACGTTAAAAGGCTTTGCGTACTCGCCTTTTAGCACCCCATAGGGTGTTATAATAATGCATTTTTGCAAATGCTGTGCAAACCCGCTTTTACAATGCTATTAGCTTTACATTAATATAACAAAAAAAACCAGCAAAGCGCAACTTGCAGCTTGCCTTTTATATAGTGTTATATTTATTTGCAAATTAAAGTTGGGTAATTTACATTATTGCATAAATTTAAAAAATAAGCTATTGCAAACTTTTACTTATCACCCGCGCTTTATAAGCGCCTGTAAAAAAACAGGCAACCTTGGTTACCTGTTTTTAAAGCTTTTGTAAAACAATTGGCAAACTATAAAATTATTCAATAATTTCAACTGTTACCTTTGCCCCAACACCGCTGTGCACCTTCACTTCAACCTCATATTCGCCAAAGCTTTTAATGTCTTTCTCAAGCACTATTTTGCGTTTGTCCACCGCTTCACCGGTGGCGGTTAAAATGGCGTCCCCAATATCTTTTGCGGTTACGGCGCCAAAAAGGCGGCCGCCCTGGCCGGCTTTTGCGTGTATGGTAAGCTTCTGCCCATCTATTTTTGCAGCCTGGCTTTTTGCCATGGCAAGCTCTGTTTCAAGTTTAAACTGTTTTGCGCTATTTTTATTTTGCACGTCGTTCAACGCACCTGCACTGGCTTCAACCGCAAGCCCTTTCGGGAACAGAAAATTGCGTGCGTAGCCCGGGCTCACCTCCACCACTTCATCTTTTTTTCCGGTGCCTTTAATGTCTTGTTTTAAAACTACCTTCATACCTACTCCTCCGTTTTCTTTGCTTCTTTTTTGTCATATTTAAAGTAATTATCAATTGCGGCGGTAAGTTTAGCTTTAACCTCTGCCGGTGCCACACCTTCAAGCTGGGTGCCCGCCATTGTGTAGTGGCCGCCGCCGCCAAGTGTTTCCATAATAACCTGCACATTAACCGCACCCATGCTGCGGGCTGAAATTATAATACGCCCGTCCACCGGTACCACAACAAAAGAAGCAAGCACACCATCTATCATAAGGAGCTCGTTAGCTGCCTGCGGCACAACCACCATGTGGTCTGTGCTGCCCTCAAGCGGTGTGTTTTTAACAACAATAGCGCAGTTTCTATATATCTCAGCGGTTTCTACAAGCGCCGCTTTTTTGCGGTATACCTCAAGTGTAGATGCAAAAAGCTTACCCACTGAAGCAGTATCTGCACCCATTCTTCGCAGGTATGCGGCGGCTTCAAAAGTGCGCACACCTGTGCGGGTTGAAAAGTTGCGTGTGTCAAGCACAATACCTGCCAAAAGTGCATCTGCCACTAAAGGGGCAGCTTTATTGGCTTTGTCTGTTGCGTATTGCAGTATCTCCGCTACAAGCTCGCTTGCGGAAGATGCGTACGGCTCGTTATAAAACAAAGCAGCCCTTTCAATATAGCCTACCATGCGGCGGTGGTGGTCAATAACAACCACCGTCTTGGCAGCCTCATAAACCGCCGGGGCTTCCAGCATTGCCGGGGTATGGGTGTCCACCACAACTAGAAGCGTTTTAGGGTTAACCATAGCCAAGGCAGTTTCCGGGCTTATTACTTCAACCGGCGGGTCCGCCGTTTCAAACCTTGCAAGCAGTGTGCCTGCCAGGGTACTGCCAGCGTTGGCCACAATAGCGGCCTTGGCGCCATACAAACTGCAAAAATGGTAAATGCCAACTGCGGCGCCAAGGCTGTCAAGGTCGCTCATTCTATGGCCCATAATTAGTACATTGCCGCTTTGTGCAACAAGGTCTTTCATTGCTGCCGCAATAATGCGGCTTTTAACTTTGTTGCGTTTTTCAACGCTGCGGGTTGCCCCACCGTAAAATTCATACCCGTCCGGGCTGCGCACCACCGCTTGGTCACCGCCACGGCCCACTGCCATGTCCAACGCCTGCGCTGCCATTGTATCAGCTTCGGCAAAGGTTTGGCAGCCACGGCCCACCCCTATTGAAAGTGTTGCCGAAATATGCTCCCCAGAAAGCGCCCGAACTTTATCAAGCATGGCAAACCGTGTTTCTGTAATGGCTTGTATGTTGCGCTCTTGTATAACCGCCATATACCGGTTGCTTGAAGTGCGCTTCAAAATTCCGCCGCCACTGCACAGGGCAGCTTCAAGCACCGCTTCAATTTCAACCGCAATAAGGCCGCGTTCGCTCTCTTTAAGTTCTTTTAAAACTTCGTCGTAGGTGTCCACAATTATATGCACAATACAGGGCCGGCTTTCGGCATATTCTTTCGCAGTTTTATGTAAAACGGTATTGTCTATTAAGTAAACGGCGTAATCTTCATTTTTGCCGCCGCCATGTACAGGCAGGCGCACCCCATAGCAGGTGTAACTTGTGCCCTCAAACAGGTACACAAAGCCCCCAGGGCGCAGGCAAAGCTCCAGTTCAAAGCCCGGCAATACTTTTTGCACAGGTTGCAACTGGCAATCCTCGCCGTTTAACACCTGGGTATAAAAGTGGTCGTTGTACCACGCAATGTGTTTGCCGTTTGTAACAAGTACCGGGGTTTGCAGCTGCATAAGCGTAGCCTGCCCCGCCTCCCCTTTAACCGCATAGTTTTCACCTTTTGCGGCAAGGCTGCGCATGTAATTAATGCTAAACGCAGCAACAGTGGCAAGCAGGCAAAATATAAGCAGTGCCGCCGGCGCAAACGCCGTGTTGCCCCGGTAAACAAGCCCGCCCGCCATAACAAGGCAAGCCAGCGCAAG
>JAVBRS010000166.1:0-6554 GCA_031547715.1 Oscillospiraceae bacterium | reverse complement strand
TGCCCGGGTGCTTCTTTCTTCTTTGTTTTAAAATAACTTTTTTATATTTGCGTTTTTTGCTGCAATTGTGTTTGCACTTTTAAAAAGCTGCTGCCGTAAAACCGGGGCTCCGTGCCAACTGAAATGCATAAGAAAAAGGCGGGGTACATTTCCCGCCTTAAACTAAATATTAGATTTATAGTGCCACCCTAAAAACATGGCATAACTATATATTGCCGGCAATAACAGGCAGGTGACCTCAAGCGTTTTGTAAAACATAGCGCCGCACTTACATACATTGCTAAGGCACGGCTTATGTTGCAAAGCAAACCGCTGCTGTTTAAAGGCTTTTGTGGCATTTGGGCTGTAAAGCCGGTTAAACCTCTCTGTGGTAAAAAAGCGGCCTACCGCTATTTTCCTCTATTTCAATAATACCGTAGCTTTTTGCCATTCCCCTGCCGCCGCAAAGTGCCCCAGGGTTAAATAAGTACAGGCCGTTGTCATACTCTAAATACGGCACATGGGTATGGCCGCACAGCACAATGCCTGCCGCCCGCTGCATTGCGGCCTTTTTAATTGGCTGGTAGCCCATTTTAACTTCATACCCGTGGCCGTGGGTGTAAAAAATGCGGTTGCCTAAAAAGGTTGTAAAACCGTCGGCGTCTGTGTCGCGGTTGAAATCACAATTGCCCCGCACGGCAAATACATGCCCGCCAAAAAGGTGGCGGCAGCGGCTGAGGTCTGCGAGGCCGTCACCCAGAAAAAATAGGGCGCCCGCCCCATGGGGGCCGCCAATTAAGCTTTTTAGCGTTGCTGTATCACCGTGTGTGTCTGAAACAACTAAAATTCGCATTGCTTAACCTTTCCTCCTGCCTTTGTTGCAGCCGGTTTTTTAGCACCGCTGCGGCACCCGCACCGGCACAGCAGTTGTATACTGCTACAGCTTTACCCTGCGTTTTTTTCTTTGCGTTTTTTGAAAACTATTAAAAGCAGCAGGTTGCTTACCCTGTGCCTGTATTAAGTTTTACAAGCTTGCCTTTGATACCGCTTGTTGTTTTATACTGCTTTTGGTGGTTTGCTAACCCCGCACCGGTACTAAGTTTTGCCTGTTTGCCTTTTATATACTTTTGCCCTGCGCTGTTTTGGCGGCTTGCTGCTTTGGGTGGCTTGCTCACACTGTGCCCTGCGCTGTTTTGGCGGCCCTTCACCTTGGGTTAACAACCTGGGCAGGTATATGCCACAGCCTGGTTTTGCCTTTTTATAACTTTTTCACGGTTGTTTGCAGCTGGCGCTGTTGTGTTGTAACTGTTTTTATCGGTTATGAAATTTCAGCTTTCGCATTTGCCCTGCCGGTTAGTTTGCTTTTAAAATTTTGCCGGTTGCCCTGCCGTGCCTTACCGTTTATTTTAACCGGCAATAGTTTAAAGCAAGTGTTGCGCGGCAAAACCTGCCTTTATATGGCCTGCCTGTAAATTGCTACACCTTGCAGGCCGCACAGCTGAATATGTTTTACAATGGCAATTTGCAGTGTTTAACCGGTGCCGCTGCACGGCGCATTTTAATTTTTAACCTGCTCACCCAATGCAAGCAGGCCTTTATAAATATCCCCTTTGGCAAAGCCGGTTGCCGCCGCCGCATTTTTGCTTGCCCCTGCAATTTTTTGCCCCTTTGCCATAAGCTCTGCCGCAAAGGCCACTGCGTCTTCAAGGGTACTTTCCTTTTCAACATCCGGCACCTGTGCCCCTGCAACCAAAAGCACAAATTCACCCTTCGGCGTTACCTCGCTGTAACGCTTTGCCGCCTCACCAAGGGTGGTAACATATATTTCCTCATGCAATTTTGTAATTTCACGGGCAACGGTTACACTGCGCTCTTCACCAAAGGCAGCCGCCATGTCTTTAAGGGTTGCGGGTAGTTTGTGCGGCGCCTCATAAAAAACAATTGTCCGTGCCTCTTTATGCAAGGCTGCAAGCCGCCCTGCACGCTGGCCCTTGTTGGTGGACAAAAAGCCTTCAAAAACAAAGCGGCCGGTGGCCTGCCCCCCGGCGGAAAGTGCCGCAACAAAGGCGCTGGCACCGGGTATTGGCACCACTTTAATGCCGGCTTTGTGTGCCTGCGCCACCAACACCTGCCCCGGGTCTGAAATGGCGGGGGTGCCGGCGTCACAGCAAAGGGCGCAAACTTCACCCGCTGCAATGCGGGCAATAATTTTTGCCCCTTGCGCCTCTAAATTGTGCTGGTAGTAGCTTACCATCGGTTTTTTAACGCCCAAATGGTTCAAAAGCTTCACAGTAACGCGGGTGTCTTCTGCAGCAATAAAATCTGCCTGTTCCAGTGTTTTGGCTGCACGTAAACTTATATCATCTAAATTGCCAATGGGTGTGGCAACAACATATAAAACACCTTGCACCGCTTTGCCCCTTTCTTATTTCAGGCTTTGTTAACTTTGGTTATAAATTTTTTTATATTCTGCTCTGTACGCGCCGTTTTTATCTTTTATATATAGCGGCGGCAACATGCGCAGCCCCCCGGCGGCGCCAAGGCGCCCCGCCACAAGGCAAAGCCACGGTGTGCTTGCCCCCGGGTGCTGGAACACAAATTTAAGCTCTTTTGGTTCTATTTTATATTCTTTCATCGCCCAAAACAAGTCTGCCAACCGCTCGGGTTTGTGGCACACCGCAAACCGCCCCCCAAAGCGCAACAGGCGCGCTGCCGCTGCGCAAATATCTTTAGTTGTGCAGGTAACTTCATGCCGTGCTGCACCATAGCCTGGTTTTTGGCTTATGGCACCCCCTGTGAAATAAGGCGGGTTACAACTTACCGTATGAAAGCCGCCGGGTACCTGCAAAACCTTTTTGGTAACTGTACGCAGGTCGCCGCCATGCGCTTTTATATGGCTTATGTTTTGTGCCTGCACTGCCGCGTTTAACAGCGCCGCCCCTTCTGCCGCCAGCTCTACGCCAACAGCATAGCCGGTGTGGCCCAGGGCGTGCCACCGCAGCGGTATTATTCCACAGCCCGTGCCAAGGTCGCACGCGGTGTGCTGGCGGTGTGGCAAGCTGAAGTAAGACAGCAGCATAGCGTCTGTTCCAAAGCGGTGTGCTGCACTAACATACACCTGCACCCCACCGGCAAGCTGCTCTTTTTCATAATCACCTGCGGGGGGCATACCCACGTTTGCATTGCACATTTTTACACCCCTTTTATTGTAAGTTTATGCCGGTTATACATAACACCCTACCTAATGTACATGTATTCTTGTAACACTTAAGCCATTAAACAAGCAGGTAAAATACTGCTTGCTAAGCGGGGCTTTTGTTTGTTGGCATATGCTTTTGCCGCCTAACGGCAAAAGTTGACCCCAGCCCATTGCGCGTTGTGGCAGCCGCTTTTGTTGGGGTGAAGCAAAGGCAGAAGTTACCCCGCCCCCGCTTTGCGCCGGCACTTTTGCGGGGCATAGCGCAGCGGCAAAAATTAAATGCTTTACGCTTTGCGGCGGCAGCCGTTTGCGTTGGCAAAGCATACTTCCAAAAGTTTACCGCAGCCTTGCGCCAGCACCTTTGAGGGGATAAAAGACCTTTTCCCCGGCCACCAGTAACCGGCCAAGCGGTTTTTTGTAAATTATAAATGAAAGCGGGCAGTTTTCTGCCCGCTTTCTGTTTGTAATGTAGCCGAACTTATGCCTCAATTGCATCCACTGGGCAGGTACCTGCGCAGGCACCGCAATCAATACAGGTATCCGGGTCGATCACATACTTGTCACCGCCGTTGGAAATTGCGCTAACCGGGCAAGAGCCCTCGCAAGAACCGCAGGAAATGCAAGCGTCTGTAATTTTATATGCCATTGGTATCACCTCCATTTTGCTGTATACACCAGCATTGTAACAATATTTTGTTTAATTGGCAACTTTTTTTTAAGCCAGGTCAACAAAGGTGTCTTCCCCTGCGCTGCTGTCTTCTCTTTCCGGCCGCTTTTTCCCGCGGCCACCGCGTATATACTCAACCTGTTCACGGGTATACTGCTTCGCCGGGGCAGCGGGGTTTGCGTCAAGGCGCACTTTAAGCCAGCCCGCAACCACAGATACATCCACCACCGTGCCAAGCCCGTCGGGTGTCTTCACCACAGAGCCGGCGCTTGGGGTAATACGGTTTAAATAATCGTACGCAGGTTGTTCATAGGCAAGGCAGCACATAAGCCGCCCGCAAGCCCCTGAAATTTTTGTTGGGTTTAGTGTAAGCCCTTGTTCTTTTGCCATTTTTATAGACACCGGCTGAAAGTCGCTCAAAAAACGGGAACAGCAAAACATTTGGCCGCAAATACCAAGGCCGCCCAGCATTTTGCTTTCGTCGCGCACACCAATCTGGCGCAGCTCAATGCGGGCCCTAAATGCCCCGGCCAAATCTTTAACAAGGTCCCTGAAGTCAATGCGGCCGTCTGCGGTAAAATAAAAAAGAATTTTAGAGCGGTCAAACGCATACTCAACGTCCACCAGTTTCATATCCAGCTTGTGGCGGGCAATATGCTCCTCGCATATGGGGAAAGCAGCTTTTTCATCCTGCCGGTTCTGTTCCATTCTGCGTATATCAATACCGTCTGCCATGCGCTTTACACCGCGCAGCGGTTTTTTCACCATTTCATCGTTCACCATATGGGGGGCGGCACTCACCTCGCCGCACTCGTCCCCACGGCTTGTCTCCACCACAACGTAGCTGCCCTTTTCAATGGGCAGCTCGCCCGGGCTAAAAAAGTACACCTTTCCCTGGGGTTTAAAGCGCACGCCTATTACTTTTGTCATCTTTCCTCCGTTTGGCCCTTTTTACACCGCCAGGGCCGCAGCAAACCATGTTAAGGTAAGTTTCAAATTCGCATTGCCAAAAAGCGCTTGCAGCGCTGTGTTTGCAGCGCCGCTTGCCGCCAGCGCCAACGCCGGTGTTAAGCCCGGCAGGTTTTTGTGCCCCGGGCGCAAAACTGCCCCCGCCACAACATGGCTAAAAACTGTTAATAACGCCATGGCATCTTCTTTTTTGCCCTCAAGCCCACTTAAAAGGGCCGCCAGCTCGTACCCCTGCCCTGCATTTGCAAAGCAAGCTGCAGAAATTGCCTTTTGCAGCGCCGCTTGCCCTGCCGGGTTTAAAGCGCAGTACTTACAAAAGCCCGGCCGGCCGCCAAAAACAGCGTAAAGCAAAGCAGCATCAGCCCCGGGGGCCACCGCCGCAAGGTACTCAACACACTCTTTTTCGCCGGCCTCTGCCAAAGGGTAAACCCCGCAGCGTGAAAGCAGTGTAGGCAACACCCCACCTGTGCCGGTTGCAGTTAAAATAAAGTAAATATCGTCGCCCGGCTCCTCCAGCGTTTTTAAAAGCGCATTTGCCGCAGCCGGGGTTAGGTTGTGGGCATTTTCCACCAATACAACCCTTGGGCCGGGGGCAAGGTTAGTGTGAACAAGGCTTAGCTTTGCGCTGCGCACCTGCTCAACTTTAACGGTTTGCCCGGCCTGTGCCGCAATGCGGGCAAGGCTGTGGCGCCCACCCTGTAACGCTGCTTTGCCGCCAGGCGTGGCCAAAACCGCCGCCGCCACAAGGTTTGCAGCCAAGCTGCGGCCAAGGCCGTCTTCACCGCAAATTAAAATGGCGTGGGGCAGGCGGCCTGCAGCAAGGGCAGCTGTTATATTTTCTTTAAAAACGGCGTTGCCCAAAAGCTCACTAAACATGTTTACAGTTTAACAAACTTTTCAATGTCTATTACAAAAACCGTTGCCCCGCCCACAGTTACTTCAATGGGGTACGCAGTGGTAATGCCCACACTGTAGCTTGTGGCACTGGGTACTATCTCTGTGCGCTGTTTTGAGTATTGGCCTATTATTTCAATAGCGGTATCAACCTTATCCTCTTCGGTGCCTATTATTAAAGTAATGTTGCCCGCCATTAAAAAGCCACCGGTTGTGGCAAGTTTCGTAACGGAAAACCCTTCTTTTGTAAGCGCTGTAGATACGACATGGCTGTCTTCCTTATTTACAATGGCAAGAATTAATTTCATAATAGCCCTCCATTTATAAAGTGTGGTTACTATTATAATACCACGTTATTGCCGGTGTTGCCATATAAGTTTTACCTTGCATTTGTTTTTTTGAAACGGCGGCCAAAAACAGGTTTGCCGTTTCCTCTTTTTACCTTTTATTGTTTAAGCGGTGGCCCTTTATAATATTCACATGCAAAGCATCAGCGCCATCCCTGGTTTCATCATCAAAACCACACTTTTTACATTTTTGTGTTCGCTTGTAAAATTGCCGTTTCACAGCTGTAAATATTTGTTATAATGCGCCTGCAGGTGCGGCCTTGCCTTTTTGCGGTTTGTACCGGCCCTCCATTTGCATAGGTATATTGGTATTTTATTTTCACTTAGGGAAATAGCCTTTTGGTAATTTTAAAACTTGTTGTAACAAGCCAACTGGTACAGCCTTGCCTTTTTGGCAGTTTGCGCCGGCCTTACCCTTTGTGTAGCAAAACTGCGTGTTATTTACACTTTAGTTAAACGCCTTTTTGCAATTGTAAAACTTGTTATGCAAGCCCGCAAA
>JAVBRS010000125.1:0-2852 GCA_031547715.1 Oscillospiraceae bacterium | reverse complement strand
TCCGTTCCGTATGACACCGGCTTTACCGCTTATATAAACGGCGTTGAAACGAAAATAGAGAATGTTTCAAACGGCATGAGCGCCGTTTGGTGCCCTGCCGGAAATTGTGAAATTGAGTTTAAATATGAAACCCCGGGGCTGCGGCTTTCCGCAGTGTGCACAGTGCTTGCCTTTATAGTTTTGTTTATTTATATGGCATACCCGCACCTGCAAAAACGCAAAAAAACAAAGCCCGCCGAACAGGAGATGCAAAATGACAATTGAGCAAGCCCTTGCCGCCGAGTTTAGCCTGGCGCCGCACCTTGTAAAAAATACTGTTGCCCTGCTGGACGAAGGCAATACAGTGCCGTTTATTGCCCGTTACCGCAAAGAGGCCACCGGAGAGATGGACGACCAATTGCTGCGCCGCCTTGCAGACCGCCTTGGCTACCTGCGCGGCCTTGAAGAGCGCAAGAACGAAGTTGCCGCAGCCATTGACGGGCAGGGTAAACTAACCGAAGAGATAACCGCCGCCCTTGCAACGGCAAAAACCCTGGCAGAGGTTGAAGACATTTACCGCCCGTATAAACAAAAGCGCAAAACACGTGCCAGCGTTGCAAAAGCCCGTGGGCTTGAGCCGCTTGCCGCCGCCATATTTGAGCAGAGTAAAACCGCAAGCCCCGCTGCCCTTGCCGCACCTTTTGTAAATGAAGATCTGGAGGTGGCCACCGTTGAAGACGCACTGGCTGGCGCAAGCGACATCATTGCCGAAAACATAAGTGACGACGCTGCCATACGTGCACGGCTGCGCATTTTTTACAAAAACACCGCCATGCTAACCGCCAAAGCCGCCAAAGAAGAGGACAGCGTTTACGCAAACTATTACAGTTATGGAGAACCCCTTACCCGCACACAGGGCCACCGTGTTTTGGCCATAGACAGGGGCGAGCGCGAAGGCTTTTTGAAAGCCGCCATTGTCGCAGACGCCGAAAAGGCCACCGAGCTGATATGCGCCGCCCAGGTTAAGAATGACAGCCCCTGCGGCAGCTTTGTGGCCGCAGCCGCAAAAGACGCATATACACGTTTAATACACCCCAGCCTTGAGCGTGAAATGCGCAGCGACTTGACAGACGCCGCCACCGAGGGTGCCATTACCGTTTTTGCCCAAAACCTGCGCCAACTTTTGCTGCAACCGCCCATTAAAGGCAAAGTGGCCTTGGGGCTTGACCCCGGCTACCGCATGGGCTGCAAGGTTGCAGTAGTTGACGCAACCGGAAAGGTACTTGACACCACGGTGGTTTACCCCGTTCCGGAGTTTAAGCGGGTGGATGAAGCCAAGCGCACGGTTAAAGCCCTTATACAAAAACACGGGGTGGAAATTGTGGCAATTGGCAACGGTACCGCCAGCAAAGAAACCGAGCTTTTTTGCGCCGAGGTACTGGCCGAGCTTGCCTGCGGCGCAGCTTATATGGTTGTCAGCGAGGCCGGCGCCAGCGTTTATTCCGCCACCGAGCTTGCCGCAAAAGAATTCCCTCAGTACGACGTAAACCTGCGCAGCGCAATAAGCATTGCACGCCGCCTGCAAGACCCGCTTGCAGAGCTGGTTAAGATACCGCCGGAGGCGGTTGGCGTTGGCCAGTACCAGCACGACATGCCCAAAGCCCGCATGGGTGAAACTTTAAACGGCGTTGTTGAGGGCTGTGTTAACAGCGTTGGTGTTGACTTAAACACGGCGTCACCCAGCCTTTTGCAAAACGTGGCCGGCATTACGGCTGCCACCGCCAAAAACATTGTTGAAAAGCGTGAAGCGGACGGCGCTTTTACCGCCCGCAGCCAGCTTTTAAAAGTTAAAGGGCTTGGCCCGAAAGCCTTTACACAGTGCGCAGGCTTTTTGCGCGTGCCGGGGGCAAAGCACATGCTGGACACCACTGCAGTACACCCTGAGAGTTATGCAGCCGCTGAAACACTATTAAAACTTTGCGGCTTTAATGAAAAAGACATTGGCACCCCCGCCCTGCAAACCCTGCCGGAAAAGGTGCGCGAATACGGCGAAGAAAAGGCTGCCGCCGCCTGCAATGTTGGCCTGCCCACGCTTAAAGATATTGTATCAGAGCTCGTTCGCCCCGGCCGCGACATGCGTGAAGACCTGCCGCCGCCGCTGCTTCGCACCGATATACTCTCCATGGAGGATTTGAAACCCGGCATGGAGATAACCGGCACCGTGCGCAATGTAGTGGATTTTGGCGCTTTTGTTGACATTGGTGTGCACCAGGACGGCCTTGTGCACATAAGCCAAATTTCAAAGCAGTATATAAAGCACCCGTCTGCCGTACTGGCAGTGGGCGACATTGTAAAGGTTTATGTAATATCTGTGGAAATGGCAAAAAAACGCATTGCCTTAACCATGCTGCCCCCAGCAGAAAAAATTGAGACTTAAAAAAGTTTATAAAAAACACCTGTTGCTAATAAATAAACAGGTGTTTTTTGTTTTGTAGCTTGCCTTATTTATTTCATTCAGCTGTTACTCTCTAAATATATCTTTATAAAAAATTCACTTGGGGAAAAGGGCCATCAGCTTTGTTGCGCCTTTTTGCAGATCTTTACCGGTCAATCCGTTGAGGCATTCCCTATGTCCGCATTCGCTTGTATCTGTTGCCGAATTGCATGGGCTGCAAAGCATTTCTTTTCTTAAAATTAAAGTTCTGCCTTTTGGTGCCCACTCGTCAACATTACCCGGGCCAAACACACAAAGTGTGGGCGTGCCTTGTGCTGCAGCAATATGCATTGGCCCGCTGTCAGAGGCTACAAAGTAATCAAGTTTTTGAACAAAATATGCAAACTCAAGCAAGTTTAGCTGGTCAATTAGTGATATT
>JAVBRS010000032.1:0-3842 GCA_031547715.1 Oscillospiraceae bacterium | reverse complement strand
AGCCTCGGTTTTTCTTTCAAAACCTGCAGGCAACGTTTAAAAGCAGTGTACAAAAGGCTGCCCCCGGCAGCCTTTCACCAGTGCTGGCTGCAATGGTGGCAGGTGGCGGGGCAGGCATACCGGCCGGGGTTAAAGTTGTATTCCGCAGGGCAGGGCTTTCGCATATTCTTGTTGTCAGCGGGCTACACCTTACCGCTGTTGCAGGGTTTGTTATGTTGTTGCTAAAAAAGCTTCGCCTTTCCTTGCGGGTGCGCAGTATTGTTTCCTGCGCTTTTGTATTCATGTTCATTGCCGTTTGCGGCTTCACTGCCTCAACGGTGCGGGCAGGCACGGTGCTGTTTTTGGCAACGCTTGCCCCTGTTTTTAAACGCGAGGCAGACCCGCCTACCTCTTTAGCTGCTGCGGCGTTGCTAATACTTTTACCGCAGCCTTATGCGGCGGTAAGTTATGGCGGGCTTTTATCTTTTGCGTCCGTTGCAGGGCTTTTGTACTACAACAGTTTTGCAGCCAAAAGGCGGCAAAAAGAGGGTGGTACGGTAAAGCCGCAATTATTCACAAAGGTATTTTGGGCTTTTGCGCCAACTGTTTTTATTACGCTTTTCACATTGCCGGTTTTCTGCCTTTTTGGTGGCGGGGTTTCTTTAATATCGCCGCTTGTAAACCTTTTGGCAATACCGCTTTCAGCACCTATTTTGGTTTTGGGTTGGCTTGCAGGCATTTTTGGCCTTGCAGTGCCATTGCAATTTTTTGCACACCTGTTTGGCATTTTGGCAACAACGTTGCTAAACCTGCTTTATGTGTTGGCGCTGCTGGCGTGTAAGGTGCCGGGGGCATACATACAAGTGCAAGGGCTTTTCCCGCTTCTTGTGGCGGCGGGTGCAGCGGCAATTTTAGCTTTTGCCATTTATAAAAAAGGTGCTAAAGGCTATTTGGGCGGCGTGGCCCTTGCGCTATGTTTTGCAACAGCAAGCTGCAGCTTTGCAGCAATGTATAACCAAAACACTGTAAAAATTACATACATGGCAGGCGGCACAGGTGCAATTATACAGCAAAACGGGCAGGCGGTGGTGCTGTTTTGCGGCACTGCAAAAGATGTGCGAAATGTTGTATACTATTTGCAAGAGGCCGGGGTAAAAGAAGTGGGGCTGGCCATAAACCTTGCAAACCCCGAACTTGGCCACACACTGGCTGAAACACTAAATGCAGGGCGCCTGGTTGGCGGCGCCGGCAAATTTATTTTTGCTGAAGATGTGCTTGGTGGTTTAACCCTGCGAATAATAAGGCAGGAAGGCGGCATTGCTGCTTTTGTTAGTACAGGCGGCGGGGTGCTTTTATGTTTCGGTGAAGTGGACACGGCAGGCTATGACGCCGTTACAGCAGTGCTTGCCCAAAAGCCGCCACCTTTGGAAGGTGCGGCCTTCGGTGAAGTGTTAATATACCAAGCGCCCCTTTTGCCGGCCGGAACAGGTTATTCAAAAACAATTAATATACCCGGTACGTTTACCTTTTGGGTGCGGCCGGGTGGCGGGTATAAAATTAGCGGGGCAGCCTAGAAAGGGTGATGGTATGGCAATTTGCACACCGAGCGAAGACAAGCTTTTTTGGTATTGCTATGGAACAGAAGAATATTTAGTTAAAAAAAATGCCCGTGAAATACTTATGGCATACATTGAGAGCGGCATTGCACAGCCGGATTTAGAAACCCTGCCCGGCCCTGTACCGGACATGGGTGCATTAGCCTATGCCTGCGGCACTATATCAATGTATGGCGGCGTACGCCCCGTATTGCTTGCAGGGCTTGAGCCGGGAAGTTTTACAGATACCCAACTTGCTGATTTTTTGGCGTTAACACAGGAACTTGAAAATGCGGTGCTGGTTGCCTACACAGTGGTTAAAGAAGGGAAGGCGCCCCCGGGAAAACGGTTAAAAACAGTTATTGACGCCGCTGTAAAAACCGGCACAGCAATTGAAAGCAATAAACTTACCGGCAGTGCCTTAGCCCAGTTTGTGGCCAGGCAAGCGGCGGCGGTGGGTACAAATTTTGCAACCGGGGCGGCAGCGCTGCTTTTGCAAACCGCAGGGGCTGACCTTCAAACCCTGGAAAATGAAGTAGCAAAACTTGCTGCTGCAGCGAACTACACGGAGATAACACAGGCACAGGTGCGCGCCCTTGCCACCCCTACAGTTGAAACCAATGTTTTTGATATGGCCGACGCCATTTTTGCAAAAGATGGCAGGCGGGTATTTACACTTTTGCAAAAGCTGCTTGAGGAAGGGCAGGACGAAATTGCCATTAGCGGTGCGCTTGCCGGCAGCTATGTTGATATGTACAGGGTGAAACTTGCGGCGGCTGAGCGCATTGCACATGCAACAGTGCATAAAGATTTTGGATATAAAGGCAGCGACTGGCGCCTAAAAAAAAGCGCCGAACGTGCGGCAAGGTACACTTTAACGCAACTGAAAACAGCACTCGTTATTCTTTTTGAATTGGATACAGCGCTTAAATCGGCGCCCACCAGCAACCGCATTCTGCTGGAAGGGGCGCTGACCAGGCTTTTGGGTATATAGAATGGGCAAATTGAGGATTGAAGAGGTAATTGTGGTTGAGGGCAGGTATGATGCCGCACACCTGGCCAATATTGTAGATGCGCTAATTTTGCCGGTTAACGGTTTTTCGGTGTTCACAAACGCGGAGACCAAAGACCTTTTAAAAACACTTGGCGCAATGCGTGGGCTCTTGGTTTTAACAGACAGTGATGCCGCCGGATTTCGCATTCGCCATTACATTGAGAAGATTGCCGGTACCGCAGTGGTAAAAAATGCATACATACCACAGTTGAAAGGCAAAGAAAAACGCAAAGCCTCGCCGTCAAAAGAGGGGTTCCTCGGGGTGGAGGGGATAGAGAGAGAAATGCTGCTTGCCGCTATTAAAAATGCGTGTACGCCTGCGCCGGCACGCCTTGAGGGGGACATTACCTACACAACGCTATATACTCTGGGCATTTCAGGTACTGGCGGGGCTGCAGAAAAACGGCGGGCTGTTTTGCAAAGCCTGGGGTTGCCTGTGCGCCTTTCAAAAAAGGCGCTTATAGAAGTGCTGAACAGGCTTTACAGCAAAAGCGAATTTGAGGCACTTGTAAAAGCGTGCAAATAATGCGGCTTATTAAAAAAGTGTAAAATTGCGATAATGCCGTGCCAAGTAAAACAAAAAAGTAATGTAATATTTAGTTGTTACACAGAACAATAAATACAATAAATGAAATTATTTTCTGCAATTAAAGAAACCCACAGTGTAAACTGTGGGCAGAGGTATAAATATGAGCGGGCGGAAACTGAAAGCTGCCAACGGCGAAAAACCCGTTTTGTTTTTTGATTTTCACGGTACGTTGGTTTACGGCGACCACATTTGGCAAAATGCAACTGAATATGCCATAAAAAGGGCAGATACGGGTTTTATTGCCACGGCAGGCAGTGTGGAAAAAGTACTTTCACACAAGCGCTTGCCATGGTATACCTACCCCGAGCGTGACACCCGGCACCTGCTTGAAAATGACGGCTGGTGGAACCATTGTAAAAATGAATTTAAAAACATGTTTATAGAACTGGGTGCAAGCGAAGAAGCGGCCGGCGTTATGGCGCCGCTTTTACGAGAATATATTGTGAACCCGAAAAGCCACCGCCTTCTGCCAGCGGCTATACCGGTTTTAGAGGCGATTAGCAGCGGCGGCTACCGCATTTTTTTGCTGTCTAACAATTTCCCTGAAACACGCGCAGTGGTGAACGCCCTTGGGTTGGGCAAGTTCTTTGAAGGCATGGTGGTATCTGCCGAGATAGGCTTTGAC
>JAVBRS010000069.1:0-4404 GCA_031547715.1 Oscillospiraceae bacterium | reverse complement strand
ATGGATGCAGTTATACCCGGTTACAGCACAGCTGTGGAAATTGAAGTTGAAGTACCGCTTGCAGAGCTGCTAATTGTTGGCCACGTACCGGACACATTTGCAAGTTTAGGCGGTGCAATAACTGAAATAGGGTGATTATTTTCTTGTAGCTGCAGGTAAGATGTGATATACTTATTCAGTTAAAAAGGGGTGGCAGTATGAACAAAGAAGAAGCGAAAAAGAAGGCGGAAGCTTTAGCGAAAGAAATTGCTTACCATGCAAACCTTTATTACAATGAAGACACCACCGAAATATCAGATTATGAGTACGACCTTTTAACCCGCAGTTTACGCACAATTGAAGAGGAATACCCGGACCTTGTGAATGCTGATGCATACACCCAAAAAATTGGCGGTGCAGCAAAAAGCAGTTTTGCAGATGTGCTACACACAGTTAAAATGGAAAGCTTGCTTGACGCATTTTCAAACCAAGAGCTTTTTGCTTTTGACACCCGTGTACGCGCTGTTGTTGAAAGCCCGCTTTATGTAGTTGAAGCGAAGATAGACGGGCTTTCTGTAAGCCTTGAATATATTGAAGGCGTTTTTACACGTGGCTCAACCAGAGGGAACGGCCTGGTTGGCGAAGACATTACAGAAAACCTGCGCACAATAAAGAACATACCCAAAATAATTAAAAATGCCCCGCCTTTTTTAGAGGTGCGGGGGGAAGTATATATGCCGCGTGCCGCCTTTGAGGCATTGCAAGAGCAGCAAATTCTTGAAGAGCAAGAACCTTTTAAAAACCCGCGCAATGCAGCCGCCGGTTCATTGCGCCAAAAAAATGCAAACGTTACCAAAAGCCGTGGGCTTGCAGTTTTTGTTTTTAACATACAGCAAATAACCGGGGTTAGTTTAACAGGCCACAAACAGGCACTTGACTATTTAAGCAGTTTGGGTTTTGCGGTTTCACCGTATTACAAAACTGCCAAAACAATGCAGGAAGCTGTGAAACTCATAGAAGAAATAGGTGAAAGCCGCAGCCAATTTAAATTTGACATTGACGGTGCGGTTGTAAAAGTAAATGACTTTACACAGCGCGAAATGTTGGGCAGTACCGCTAAATACCCCAAATGGGCAGTAGCTTACAAATACCCACCGGAAGAGAAAAGCACCGAGCTATTAGACATTGAAATTTCTGTTGGGCGTACCGGCGTTTTAACCCCTACCGCTGTTTTTGCCCCAATAACACTTGCCGGCACCACTGTTTCACGGGCAGTTTTACACAATGCGGCGTACATTGCACAAAAGGGCATTTGCATTGGAGATGAAATTTTGGTGCGTAAAGCCGGTGAAATTATACCGGAAGTGCTTAGCGTTACAAAAAAAGGTGTTAACCGGGTAGCTTTTGAGATGCCCGATACCTGCCCTTCATGTGGGCAGGCAGTGCAACAGGGCGAGGAAGCGGCACTGCGTTGCCAAAACCCTGAATGCCCGGCACAGCGGCTTAGGAATATTATACACTTCGCCTCACGCGGCGCTATGGACATTAACGGCCTTGGGGTTGCGGTTGCCACACAGCTGGTGGAAAAGGGCATGGTGCAGGATATTTCAGATATTTATAATTTGAATACGCAGCAGCTGTTGGCACTGGATAAATTCAAAACCAAAGCTGCACAAAACCTGCTTGCGGCTATTGAAGAATCAAAAACCAGGCCGCTTGACAAATTTCTTTTTGCCCTGGGCATAAGAAACATAGGCGATAAAGCGGCAACCATGCTATGCGAGCATTTTGGAAGCCTTGCTGCAATTGCCGAAGCAAGTGCCGTAGAGATTGAACGCATTGAAGGTTTTGGCAGCATAATGGCAGAGAATGTGGAAGCTTTTTTTAAAAACCAAGGCACGAAGGACTTACTTGAAAAACTTGTTGCCAAGGGCCTTCCCACAACATTTACCACAAATAAAACATCCACTAAACTGCAAGGCCTGACATTTGTTGTCACCGGCACGCTTGAAAATTTCTCGCGGCAGGAGGCGGAGGAGTTAATAGTGCAAAACGGGGCAAAGGTATCCGGCTCTGTTTCAAAAAAAACCAGCTACCTGCTTGCAGGCACAGCCGCAGGCTCGAAGCTTGAGAAAGCCAATTCACTTGGTGTACCTGTTTTAACCGAAGGTGAATTTTACAATATGCTGCAAAATTAAATTTATATAGGAAAAGGAGAAGCCCATGGAAAAATTAGATGTAAGGTTTATAGCGAAGATGGCCAAGCTTAACATGCCAGAGGACCAGCTGCAACAATATGAAGCAGAACTGGCAGAGACACTGAAATTGTTTGAAAATTTACCGAATGATATAAATATAAACGAGAATATGGTGGACATTAATAACACAATGGAAGCGCGGCCGGATGTGGCGGTTAATGAGTTTACACGTGAAGAAATGCTGGCCAACGTGCCAAACACGGCCATGGGCTACATTAAAGTGCCCAAGCTGGTAGACTAGGGGGAAAATATGAAAATACACGAATATTCAGCGGCGGGGATAGCCGCCCTTGTTAAAGAAAAACAAATTAGTGCAGTGGAAGTTGCAAAGGCCACTATTGCCCGCATTGAAGAGCTTGAGCCAAACATTGATGCGTTTATTACCGTTACCGCACAAGCGGCTATGGCTAAAGCAGAAGAAATTGACGCTAAAATAGCAGCCGGCCAACCAACCGGGGCAATGGCAGGTGTGCCATATGCCATGAAAGATAATATTTGCACAAAAGGTATTTTAACCACCTGTGCTTCACGCATGCTGGAGAACTTTACCCCCCCGTACAGTGCCACAGTTTACAGCCGCCTGCAACTTGCAGACGGGTTGCTTATGGGCAAAACCAACATGGATGAATTTGCAATGGGTTCTTCCACTGAAAACTCATATTTTAAAACAACAAAAAACCCGTGGGACACTTCAAGGGTTCCGGGCGGCTCCTCCGGCGGCAGCGCTGCCGCAGTAGCCGCAAGAGAGGTACCGGTAGCCCTCGGTTCAGACACCGGCGGTTCCATTCGCCAGCCGGCAAGTTACTGCGGCGTTCTTGGTATGAAGCCGACATACGGTGCCGTTTCACGCAATGGCGTGGTACCAATGGCGTCCTCTCTTGACCAGGTTGGCGCTTTTGCCCGCACCGTTGACGATATGGCGCTTATTTACAGCGCAATATGCGGCAGAGATATAAAAGACGCAACGTCTAAAGACTGTGATATTAAAACCTACGGTGAGGGCATTAAGGGCATTAAGTTAGGTTTGCCAAAACAATATTTTGAAGACGGCATTAGAGCGGATGTGCGTGAGGCTGTTTACAAAGCAGTTGAGGATTTAAAAACACTTGGTGCAGAGGTTGTGGAAATATCGCTACCGTCTACAGAATATGCCCTTGCCGCCTATTACATTATTGCATCTGCCGAAGCATCTTCAAACATGGCCCGTTTTGACGGTTTGAAGTACGGCTATTCAAACGGCTGGGGCGGGGGCATTAACAAACTTTATGAAACCAGCCGCACCGAGGGTTTCGGTGATGAAGTAAAGCGCCGCATAATTTTGGGAACATACGCCCTTGACACCGGTGAAAACAGCGAACTGTACCGCCGTGCAAAGGCCACCCAGTATAAAATTGCACAAGAATTTAAAGAAGCTTTCAACCAGTGTGACGCCATTATTACCCCCCTGGCGCCAACCACAGCATTTAAAATTGGTGAAAAGCAAAGCGACCCGGCCGCCATGTACGCCGGTGATATATGCACAATTACACTTAACTTGGCAGGCTTGCCAGGCATTAGTGTGCCATGTGGTTTTGATGCAGATAACCTGCCAATTGGTTACCAGGTTATTGGCCCTAAATTCTGTGAGGGCAGACTTTTGAACATTGCAAAAAGCTACTAAGAGGCACAAGGCGGTTTTGCAGTTGCAGTAATATAGTGCAAAGCCAGCAAACGAAAGGATAAAAACAATGAGTTTACAAGATAAATATGAAACCGTAATCGGCCTTGAAATACACACAGAGCTTTCAACTGAAAGCAAAGCTTTTTGCAGCTGCAAAAACGAATTTGGCGCAGAGCCAAACACAAATATCTGCCCTGTTTGTATGGGCATGCCGGGTGCAATGCCGGTGCTGAACGAAAAAATGGCAGAGTACGCCATAATGTTGGGCCATGCGCTAAACTGTACAATTAACCCCGTTTCAAAGTTTGAACGTAAAAACTATTTTTACCCTGACCTTCCCGGCGCATTTCAAACAACACAGTTTGACATACCAATTTGTGTAAACGGCCACCTGGACGTGCTGGTTGGCGACGATATAAAGCGTGTGCGCATTAACCGCATACACATGGAGGAGGACGCAGGTAAACTTTTACACGATGGCGCGTTTGATGGTGCGCTGGCAGACTA
>JAVBRS010000136.1:0-12177 GCA_031547715.1 Oscillospiraceae bacterium | reverse complement strand
GGCACAGCCGTTGGGCGTGTGCGCACAATGAAAAACGACAAAGGCGAACTTGTGGAGAGTGCAGGCCCCAGCACACCGGTTGAAATTACCGGCCTTACAGATGTGCCCGCCGCCGGCGACCTGTTTGAAGCGGTTGAAGATGAACGCCTTGCAAGAGAGCTGGCCGACCGCCGCACCGCCGATGCAAAAGAACAGCAATGGGGTGCCTACCAAAAAGTTACACTTGATAACCTGTTTAACCAAATTGCCGAAGGCGAACGCAAAGAGCTTGCAATTATTGTTAAAGCAGACGTACAGGGCAGCGCCGAGGCCGTGAAACAAAGCCTTGAAAAGATAACCTCTGACGAAGTTAGGGTGAAGGTTATACACGCGGGTGTCGGCGCCATAAATAAAAGCGATATCATGTTGGCCAACGCCTCTAACGCCATTGTTATTGGCTTTAATGTGCGCCCTGACGCAGTTGCCAAAGAGGAAGCAGCCCAGGCGGAAGTTGAAGTTAAAACCTACCGTGTTATATATGACGCAATAAATGACGTTTCAGACGCCATGAAGGGAATGCGGGCGCCCAAATACCGCGAGGTGGAGCTTGGCACTGCAGAGGTTCGCCAGGTTTATAAAATATCTTCCTCCGGCACCATTGCAGGGTGTTATATTACCCACGGCAAGGTTACACGCAATGCGCAAATGCGCTTGGTGCGAGACGGTGTGGTTATTACCGAGGGTGAAATCGACTCGCTGCGCCGTTTCAAAGATGACGTTAAAGAGGTGGCCCAAGGGTTTGAATGCGGCATAGGCCTTGTAAAATATTCCGACATTAAAGAGGGCGATATCTTTGAAGCCTTTATTATGGAAGCGTACAGAGATTAAATTTTAAAAGCCGCAGGGTGTTTGCCGATTTGCCGTAAACACTTTAAAACTACACCTAAAGTGTAACGTGTGAACTGAGGGCAGCTTATTCAACCGCTGCGAGAAGGTGTTTGTGCCTTGAAAAGATTGAGGTGGCCGCTGCCAGGCTTTCCGGTGCAAAGCAAAGTTAAAATTTGCATTTTGTGCCAATGCAACAGGTAAAGGTAAAATGAATGGCAGTTGTTTAAAAACTGCTGGTGGCCGCCAATAAGGCGAAAATTAAAGGTGCAGGCGGCCGGTTGCCCCAGCGGCAATGTAATTTTGCAATGTTTTGGCTGTGGGTGCATACGTATGTGGCAAATAAGCCTTTTTTGGCCTTGCTTTTTGCAGAAGGAACGGTGGGCTGGGGTATAAAGGCTTAACGCCTGCACAGCGCCACTTTCAACCACGGTGCAGAGGGGCTTTGCAAATACCGTTAAATGCCGCCCTGCTTTAAGTGTTGTTGTTTTTATTAATTTTAATTTTCAAAAAGCAGTAACGCCGGGCAAACCATAATGCTTTAATAATGGGCTTTTTAATTGAGGTAATAAACCGCAGTTTGCACTGCAAGGAGAAGAGATGGAAAACGCAAAACAGGGGCGCCTTTCAGAAGATTTGCGCAGGGAGATTATAGATGTTATAGCCGCCATGAAGGACCCGCGCCTTTCAAAAGGGTTATTGACGGTTACAAAGGTGGAGGTTACACCGGACCTTGATATGGCTAAAGTATTTATAAGTGTACTTGGTGAAGGCGACAATGCAACCGAAGAAGCGGTGAAGGCTTTGACACGTGCTGCAGGGCATGTGCGAAGTGAAGTTGGCCGTAGAATGCACATTAGAAAAAGCCCTGCGCTGCGTTTTTTACCGGATAAAAGTGCAGCGTATGCTGCCCATATAAATAAGCTTTTGGAAGACCTTTGAGGAGACACACATGAGCGAAATAATTGGAATAACCGCCGCGGCGCAAGCACTGCTTGTGGCAGAGGATGTTTTGCTTATCTGCCACAAAAACCCTGACGGTGACACAATAGGCTCTGCTTGTGCACTGCAACATGCGCTGCAACAAAAGGGCAAGCGCTGTGCTATTTTATGCGCAGACCCTATTCACCAGCGGTTTTTATATATGCAACCGGCCATTTTTGAAAACAACTTTACCCCGGCTTATGTTGTGGCGGTAGACCTTGCCGGTGAACAGCTTATGGGTGACACCGCGGCAGTTTATGCACAGCGGTGCAACCTTTGCATTGACCACCACCCAAGCAACACCGGGTATGCAAACCAGCTGCTTTTGCAAGGAGATGCCGCAGCATGCGCCCAAATTATGCTTGAGGTAATTGAGGAGATGGGGGTTGAACTTACCCCGCTTATAGCCTCCTGCCTTTATACCGGCCTTGCCACAGACACAGCGTGTTTTCGCTTTTCAAACACCACACCCGCCACCCACCGCACAGCGGCAAAGCTTATTGAGCTAGGCGCAGATTACATTGCCATTAACAAGCTTTTTTTTGAAAGTAAAAGCCGCCAGCGGCTGGAGCTTGAAAAAATGGCCTTGAACAGCATAGAATTCTTTTTTGGCGGCCGCTGTGCAGTTTTAATAATTACCGAGGACATGGTACAAGCCAGCGGCGCCCAGCAACCTGATTTAGACGGTATTACCGCAATTCCACGCTCTATAGAAGGGGTGGATTTTGGCATTACAATGCGGCAAAAGGCCGGCGGGGCATGGAAGGTGTCTGTGCGCACAACACAAGGTTACAGCGCAACGGCTGTTGCCAAAAACCTTGGCGGCGGTGGGCATGAGCGCGCAGCGGGCTGCGAGCTGATTGGCGAGCGGCAGAATGCAAAAATGGCGGTGCTGGCTGAAGTTGAAAAGTATATAAAATAAAAAACACATGGCTGTGCACTAAAAAACGATGTTTTGAAAGCGCAAAACTATATGTTACACAATAAATATTGTAAGAGACGCAGATGTTTAAAGAAGATATAAAAATCAACTCAAATGCTTGCTGTAATAGCCAAAGCCTACCGGGCAGTGAATTGGGGCATATAGAAAAAGGCATACCCCCCGCTGCGGGTGCCCAAGGCGGCGGGCCCTTCGGCGTTTTGGTTGTAGATAAACCGGCGTGGTTTACATCTTTTGATGTTATCGCTAAGCTTCGGGGTATTTTGAAAACCCGAAAGCTGGGGCACAGCGGCACGTTGGACCCAATGGCAACGGGGGTACTGCCGGTTTTTTGCGGCGGGGCCACAAAAGCGGCAGACCTACAGGAAAACCAAACAAAAACATATTTGGCAACGCTGCGCTTTGGCCTTGCAACAGACACGGGAGATATTACAGGAAATGTGCTGGAAACCAGCTGTGAAACGGTGGAAGAAGCGGTGTTTAAAGCTGTTTTGCCAAGTTTCACCGGCAAAAGTTTGCAGCTGCCGCCAATGTATTCAGCAGTTAAAATTAACGGTGTGCCGCTGTATAAACTTGCACGGGCGGGCCAAAGCGTTGAGCGCACCCCCCGTGAAATTGAAATTTACAACATTGAATATAAAGGCCAAAAAGGGCATAACACCTTTGACATAGAGGTGCACTGCTCAAAGGGTACATATATACGCACCTTGGCAGAGGCCATTGGCGAAGCGCTTAACTGCCCGGCAACGCTGGGTGCCTTGCGCCGTACAAGTGCGGGCGGCTACAGTATTAAGGCTGCCAAAACCCTGGAGGAAATAGAGGCGGCTGCACTTGCAGGGTGTGTAAACAGTTTTATTATGCCGGTGGAGACGGCGTTTGCCGGCTGGCAAACCCTTGAAGTTAGTAAAAAAGAGGCAGAGGCTTTGCGCCACGGTGTAAAACTGAAGAAAAATTTAGATGAAGGCCGGTACGCAGCTTACCAAAACCATGTTTTTTTGGGGGCGGTGCAGGTAGTTGGCGGGCAGCTGCGGGTTTTGCGCCTTTTTGAAGTGGCAGGGCAGTAATTTTTTAGCTGCCGGTATGGCGGTAGCTGTTGCAGGAAGGTAAAAAATGTATATTTACCAAAGCGTTGAAAAAGTGTATTCCCCAAACGGCACAGCTGTTGCGCTGGGGTATTTTGACGGTGTGCATATGGGGCACCGTGCGGTTATTAACGCTGCAGCCGGGTATGCAAAAAAGCAAAACCTGGCTACGGCGGTGTTTACTTTTGAACTGGGCAGCGGGGCTGAAAAGCAACCCAGTGAAACTGGGCATACAAGCACGGCGCAAACCGGCGATATTTTTAGCATTGAAGAGCGGTTTTTGCGCATTGCCAGCCTTGAAGTTGAACATTGCCTTTGCCCCAAGGCAGATACATTTTACGGTAAAACACCCGGGTGGTTTGTTGAAGAGGTGCTTGAGGGCGCCTTCGGGGCAAAAGCGGTTTTCTGCGGTGAGGACTTCACCTTCGGCAAAAACCGCGAGGGCACAGTGGGTGTACTTAAAAGCCTTTGCGCCGCCCGCGGCATTGCCGTGCATGTGGTGGAAAGTGCCTTTTATAAAGGTGAAAAAGTGAGCGCCACACGTTTGCGCGCATGCCTTGCAAACGGTGAAATAGAGCTTGCCAACACCATGCTTTGCCAGCCTTACAGTGTAGATTTTGTTGTGCAGCCGGGCAAGCAGCTTGGCCGCACCATTGGCAGGCCAACCATTAACCAGGTATACCCTGCCGGTATTTTACAGCCGCTGCAGGGCGTATATGCCGCAAAAGTTGAGCTGGAGGGCAAGGTTTATGCGGCGGCTACAGGGTTTGGCACCCGCCCAACGGTAAACACCGACAATTTGGCGGCAAGCACCATGGAAACATATATTAAAAATTTTAGCGGTGACTTGTATGGTAAGAAAGTGCGCACAGAGCTGCTTTGTTACCTCTGGCCCACAAAAAAATATGAAAACTTACAAGAACTTGCAGATATGATTGAAAATGCTGCAAAGCGCGCAGAAGATATTATTTTAAGCGGAAGGTAAAAGAACGGCTGTAAGCATGGCCTTACAATACCTGAGGCGGTAATTTTTGCCCTGCACCACGCTGCGCAAAACGCCTAATTTTGGCGGGCGGTTTTGCAAGTGCTGCAAAACCAGAGTAGACAGCAATGCTTGGCGCAACAGCACCAACCTGCCGCACTTGCATAGTACCCTGCCTTTAACCATGGCAAAGCTGTACTTTTACCTGCTGCTTTTGCAGGGCTGCGCCTGCGGCCTGCAGCCATTTAAAGCCCTGCCTTAGCCGGCTGCTTTTGCAAAGCATAAAGCGGTTTGTTGTTTTGAAAGTGGTGGAAAACAATAGTGCCCGCTGTTGCGCAAGTTATGAAAACTGGAGCGAACAGCCGCATTTGGCGCGGTAGCGCCCGGCCTTACGCACTTGCGCAGCACCTGCCTGTTACCACTGCAAAGCTGTACTTTTACCTGCTGCTTTTGCAGGGTTGTGCCTGCGGCCATTTAAAGCCCTGCTTTGGCAAGCCGCCTTTGGGCAATAGCACCTGTTGTGAGCCGCATGTTGGCATGAAGCTTTGGCTGGCACGGCACCGATGCATTGCACCGGCCATATAGTAGCCATATAAATTGACCATGAAACATAATATATTTAATGGCAAAGGCCTTTAAAGGGTGTACTGCGCCGGCTTGCGTTGCAATAAAATTGCCGGCGAAATGTAATATTTACATAAGTTTACATAAAACATATAATACACAGCGCCTAAATGCCAGCGAACGCTTAAATTCTATTTACAATTACATATAAAGTGTGCTAAAATAAAAAGCTGTACCGGCACCCGGCTTTGGGCGTATGCCTGTAAAGGCACCTCAATACCCTTTGCTTGGCGCACGGCGAATAAATAAAAGAGGTATAATTATGAACAAAAGTGAAATTATTAAAGAGTATGCAATTGCCGAAGGCGACACCGGCTCACCGGAGGTGCAGGTTGCATTGCTTACCCACCGCATTAACGAGCTGCAGCTGCATTTTAAGGCCCACCCCCACGACTACCACTCTAACCGTGGTTTGCTAAAGATGGTTGGCCAGCGCCGCAACCTGCTTGCTTACCTGCAGAAGAAAGACGTTGAGCGCTACCGTGCCCTTATTGCACGCCTGGGCCTGCGCAAGTAAACATGAATGTTTAAAGGCAAGCGGCCTTTCGCCGCTTGCCTTTTATGCAATATTTATGGCCGTTCAAACCGGCCACTGATATAGAATTTAAGAAGTAGAGAAGCATTTTGGAGGTAGTAAAATGTTTGAGAACGCAAAAAAATTTGAGACAACCCTTGGCGGCCACCCCTTTGTGGTAGAGACCGGCAAAATGAGCGGCCTTGCCAGCGGCAGTTGCCTTGTGCGCTACGGTGAAACAGTGGTGCTTTGCAACGCCACCATGGGTGAAAAACCGCGCGAAGGTGTGGACTTTTTCCCCTTGAGTGTAGATTTTGAAGAGAAGCTTTACGCTGTAGGCCGCATTCCCGGTTCTTTCATGCGGCGTGAAGGCCGTCCCTCAGAAAAGGCAATTTTAACCAGCCGTGTTATCGACCGTTCCATCCGCCCGCTGTTTCCCCATGACATGCGCAATGAAGTTGCGGTGGTTATGACGGTAATGTCTGTTGACCAGGATTGCAGCCCCGAGATTGCAGGCATGATTGGCACGGCAATTGCAATAGCAATTTCACCGGCACCTTGGGCCGGCCCCATTGCAGGTGTTTCAGTGGGTTTAGTGGGCGGCGAGATTGTGGTTATGCCAAACGCTGCCCAACGTGAAGTGAGCGATATGAACCTGACGGTAGCCGGCAGCGCAGAAAAAGTGGTTATGATAGAAGCCGGGGCAAATGAGGTGGACAACGCCACCATGCTGAAAGCAATAATTGAGGGCCACAAAGAAGTACAGCGCTTAGTTGCCTTTATAAAGGAAATAGTTGCCGCCATTGGCAAACCCAAATATAATTTCGAGAGCAAAGAAGTTGACGCTGCAATGTTTGAAGCTGTGAAAGCCTTTGCCATTGACGATGTGCGCTTTGCCCTTGACACCGATGACAAAAACATACGCGATGCCCGCCTTTTGCCGGTGTACGACAAAGTACATGCAAACTTTGACACCGCCTACCCGGAGCAGACCGCCATGCTTGACGAATGCATGTACAACCTGCAAAAATATGTGGTGCGCCGCTGGCTGCTGGATGACAGCAAGCGTGTTGACGGCCGTGAAATCAACCAAATTCGCCCCTTGGCGGCAGAGGTTGGGTTACTGCCGCGCACCCACGGCAGCGGTATGTTCACCCGTGGGCAAACACAGGTTTTAACCGTTGCAACCCTTTCAACAATGCGTGACGCACAAATGCTGGACGGCATTGACGAAGAGGAAACCAAAAGGTATATGCACCACTACAACTTCCCCCCATACTCTGTAGGTGAGGCGCGTGCCCCACGCAGCCCCGGCCGCAGAGAAATTGGCCACGGCGCACTTGCGGAAAAGGCCCTTGTACCGGTGTTGCCGAATGAGGAGGAATTTCCGTACTCTATACGCTTAGTAAGTGAAGTGTTATCTTCCAACGGCTCCACCAGCCAAGGTGCCATTTGCGGCTCTACCCTTGCCCTTATGGACGCCGGCGTGCCCATTAAAAAGCCGGTTGCAGGTATATCTTGCGGGCTTATTACAGAGGGTGAACGCTGGATGACCATGGTGGACATTCAAGGCGTTGAAGACTTTTTTGGCGATATGGACTTCAAGGTTGGCGGCACCCATGACGGCATCACCGCCATTCAAATGGATATTAAAGTAGACGGTTTAACCTATGATATAATTGAAGAAGCCTTTGAAAAATGCCTTAAAGCCCGCCTTTATATTTTAGACGAAATTATGTTGAAGGCGATTCCCGCCGTTCGGCCGGAGCTTTCAAAATATGCACCTAAAATGCTGACCATAAAAATTCCTGTGGACAAAATACGTGAAGTTATCGGGCAGGGTGGTAAGGTTATTCAAAAAATTTGTGCAGACACCGGTGCCAAGATCGACATTGAAGAGGACGGCCGTATTTTCATTGCGGCGGTTGACAGAGATGCGGCAGAGGCTGCGGTGCGCACCATTGAAACCATTGTGAACGACCCTGAAATTGGGGCAATTTATAAAGGCGTTGTAACCAGGCTTATGACATTTGGCGCTTTCGTTGAAATTGTTCCGGGCAAAGAAGGGCTTGTTCATATATCTAAGCTGGATGCAAAAAGGGTTGAAAAGGTTGAAGACATTGTGGCGGTTGGCGATGAGCTGATTGTTAAGGTTGTTGAGATAGACAGCCAGGGCCGCATTAACCTTTCCCGCAAAGATGCACTGGCGGATTTGGCTGCCAAAACAGAAGATTAAATTCTACCGGCTTTTAAAAACGCCTGCAAAAGCAACAGCTTTTGCAGGTGTTTTTTTATAGCGCTTTTTAAAACAAGCAGTCAAACCATTATAGTTTATACAGTACAACCGCTTGCAGCTGTGCTGAACGGGCAAGGCGTCCGGCACATTATTTAATATACAATTTGTAGTAAAATTAATTTTTATAACAATAATCAAGTTGGTGTAAGTTTAAAACCACCCATTTTCGAAGGGTGGCGGTGTATTTTAAGGGTTTTCTGTAAAAAAACAACATTTGCCTGCACAAGAAAACTATACATTTAAACACCTGTAAGGCGCGCATATTGCCATATGTACCCACCGGCACAGTTGACGCTGTGACAGAAAACGATAGTAAAGCCGCACGCATAGGTAAAAACAGCCGCCGGCAAGGTTACGGCTATGGTAAAAATAGTTTTAAAGTCATGCATGCTGCCAAAGGCCGCCGCCGATATAGTTACGGATATAGCGGAAAACGGTTGTAAAGCTGTGCGCACTGCCAAAAATAGCCAATGGTAAGGTTACGGCTATAGTATAAATAGTTTTAAAGTCATGCGTACTGCCAAAGGCAGCCGCCGATATGGTTGTGCCTGTGACAGAAAAGGGTTGCAAAGCTGTGCGCACGGCAAAACGCAGCCGCCGGTGCAGCTGCGCTTGAAGCATAGGCGGCTGTGCAGGCGCAACACGGCGGGCAGGCCATGAATGTTGTTAACGCATTAACGCGCAGAAAAAGTTGTGCTGTAAAGGCTTTTTGCGGTTTTGCTAACACAACTTAAAGGCTGGTGCCTGGGCAAAAAATTTATGCCGCAGGCGGCCCGGTTAAATGCTAATTTCTACAAATGGCGGTTGTGCATTTTTATGGTTGAGCCCTGAACAAAATGTGCCCTTGAATGTGAAAACCGGGCTGCGTTTGCTTAAAAAGCATAAATTAGGTAATTTAATGCAAATTTTGCGTTTTTGTGCCGGGTGTGCTATAATACGGTTCTACTAATGTTGAAGCTGCACTGCAGCGAAGGAGCAGAAATGGCAATAAGTAAATACCAACTGCAAGAAGATGAATACAAACGCTATACCCGCCGCAGGCGCCGCCAGTGGCTGGGCTTGGCTGTTATTTTGCTTTGTATTATAGGCCTTGGCACGGTTGTATACAGTTTATTCACCGTTGGTGAAAAACTGATGGACCGAACAGCGGAGATGAACAGCTATGAAACCCGCTTGGCGCCACTTGTTATGCTTGACCCGCTTGAGTTTGAGGGCATTGAAAACGCCCGCACGGAAACCCTGCTGGAAGCGGCAATTTGGGCTTGCGTGTACGGAGAAAAGGACCTTTCAATATACCCGCGCGATGAATACGGTGCACTTATACTGCCGGCCATTGAAATTGACCGCTATGCGGCACAGTTATACGGCCCTGACCACAGGCTTATTCACGATACATTCCAGGCAAATGGCATGGAATTTTCATACAATGAAGAAACCGCAAGCTACACCATACCCATAACCAGCCAGATTGGTATTTACACGCCAAAGGTTGTCTCAATAAGCGGTGTGCGTTTGCAGGTGGTTACAGTGGCTTATATGGTGCCCGCAAGCGGCGGTGCCATGGACCTTGTCGGCACCACCGGCCAGGTGCAAAAATATATGGAATATGTTTTCAGGCTGGACCAGGGGAGTTATTATTTAGACGCAATTAGAACCAGCCCACTGGAGGTTACAAAACCGGCATCTTCCACACCGGAGCAAACAAGCTCTTTGCCGCCAGTAGTAGAAGAGGAAGATGTTTCCTCTTCGTCGGTTGGGAATGCACCTGCAGAAGGTTAAAAAGCAGCAAAATCAGCCCTTAATTTCAAGGGCTGATTTTTTTAAAAAACAGTTGACAATGTTGTTTTTGCATGTTAATATGTACATACATAAGCGCTGAGCCTAAGTGCGTGGGCAAAGTGCAACATAAATTGGCAAAGCTGTGGAAACGCAGTGACGCAAAGCTATAGGGCCTGTTGAAAAACTGGCAGCCAGTTGCAACCATTAAATTATGGTTTTTACTGTTAGCTTTGCACCCTGCAAGGCTGATTTTTGTTTTATGTAAAAGAATACAAAGGCAAACCTGTGGAAACGCAGGGACGCAAAACTGTAGGGCCTACCACCCCCGGTTGGCAGCCAGTTGCCCAAAGCGGAACGCCGTTTTGGTTCACCGGTAACACTGATATTGCACAGTGTAAAAAGGGGAGAATGGAAATAGGGCTACCACAGCGGCCCGAAGACCATTCATTGTAAAAACCGGCCACAAGGTGCCGGGTTTTATAAGCGGGCAAAAGGCGGTAGGGTGTGAATTAACACCTATACACCGAAAAGCCGGCCCCCGAATTATTACGAGTGGATATTCAAAAAAAGAGCTTTACGATGCCGCGCAATGGGCAGTGTAAAGCTTCTTTTTTTATGTTTTATATTGTGCGGCGCACTTTATAACCACATTAAACGCCTGCTGCACGGCAAGGGGTAGGGTAAGGGTTTTACTGCTTACTGTTTTGTTAAAGTATAGCCGGCTATAAACAGCACTTGTTTACATACCAACCTGTGCCAAAGCAGGTGGGCATTAATTGCGGGTGGCGTTACACAACATTTGTTGCTTTTGCTTTTCGCATAACATTCTGTGCTAAAGTATGTAAGCATTAGTTGCGGCGCACTTTATAACCGCATTAAACGCCGTGCAGCACGGTAAGGGGAGAGGTAGGGGTTTTACTGCTTACTGTTTTGTTAAAAGCATAGCCGGCTATAAACAGCGCTTGTTTACATACCCGCTTGCGCCAAAGCAGGCGGGCATTAATTGCGGGTTTTACGGCTTACTAAACAGCTGTACCGCTGGCCCGGGTTGCAAAGCGCTGTTGAGGCAAATAATAAAACTTCAAATAACGGTAAATTGCCTTAAGTATTTTTAAGCATATAAAAAATTATATTAGGTCCGTAAGTGGCGAGAATTTTGTTTTAAAGCCTGCCATACTGTACTTGCTGCTTACCCGCTGAACCTTTGCGGGCGGCAAAATATAAAAAGAACAGGTAGGCTTAAAAATGAGTACTTTATTTTCACCGGGGTGCGCTTTAATGCTTTACAAACCGGACCTTGCAAAAAAAACCAAAGATTTTTTAATGGATAACGGCAAAATTAGCGGCCTGCATATGACATGCTGCCACCATGACCCGAAACAAGAAAAGGGCACTGTCATTATTAATACCTGCGCCGGGTGCGACAGGCGCTTCCGCCAACTGTACGACGATGTTGACACCGTTACCCTTTGGGAAGTATTAATGAACGATGAAACCTTCCCCTTTCCGAATTATGAAGGCAAGGAGATGACCGTGCACGATGCCTGCCCCACAAGGGACCAGAAAAGGGTGCATGACGCTGTGCGTGCGTTGCTGGCGCGTATGAACATAACGGTTATAGAGCCGGAACACACCAGGGAAAAAAGCCGTTGCTGCGGCAGCACGTATTATGAACAGGGCATGCCGCTTGAGGTAGTTTATGAAAAATGCCGTGAGCGTGCAGCCGAACTGCCGAGAGAAGATGTTGTTGTTTACTGTGTATCCTGCCCGAAATTTTTAAATGTAGGTGGTAAAAAGCCAAGGTACCTACTTGACCTTTTATTTAATGAACCCACCACCATGGAAGTTTCAGAGCTGACACCATGGATGGATATGATTGAAGCGTTTAGAAATGAACATTAACTTGCAAAAAACCAATTACATAACAAAGTTGAAACTGCTTAAAAGGACCCAATAAAGAACACAGCAGGATGTGTAACAGCTGCAGTAAGGTAAATTTCTGTAAGTTACATGTTTGCCGCACATAAATAACGCTGTGGCAGTTTCACTTCACTTTTTTAATTGCTGCGCCCGTAAAATGTTGCAATTTAATAGGCGCCCGGCCAACAGGCG
>JAVBRS010000182.1:0-3588 GCA_031547715.1 Oscillospiraceae bacterium | reverse complement strand
AAAACCACTTGTTTTAATTACCGGCATGGCTGCCGTTCACCCTACTTTGGGGCGCCCTATATACCTTAACATGGCCACCTACTTTAACGCAGTTGAGGCGAACGGCGGCCTGCCTATTTTAACATCTTTTTATAAAAATGAAGATGACATTAAAGCCATTGTTGACATGGCAGACGGCATTATTGTAAGCGGCGGCGAGGATATTGAACCCAGCTGCTACGGCGAGGAAAAACTGCCTGAATGCGGTGGTACCTCACCCGCACGCGATGTTTTTGAAATTGCGCTTTTAAAATATGCCCTTAGTATTGATAAGCCCGTTTTGTGCATCTGCCGCGGAATGCAGATGTTGAACGTAGTTTTAGGCGGCACCCTGTACCAGGACCTTGCCACCCAGAAACCCAGTGACATTCTGCACCCCAATTTTGGCACCAATGGCGGGCCCAGCCACACAGTGCAAATTACGAACAAAGACAGCTTTTTGTACAAAGCCACCGGCAAAGAAGAGATTAACGTAAACTCTACCCACCACCAGGCCATTAAAGACCTTGCCCCCGGTTTAACCGTTGTTGCCACCGCTGAAGACGGTGTTATTGAAGCTGCACAGTACAATGCCAACACATTTGTTATGGCCTGCCAATGGCACCCTGAGGCCATGCCAACATCTGAAGAGTACAACCAGATATTCGGTGCATTTATAGCAGCCTGCAAAAAATAAAAAAGCCTGCCGCTGCTTTTAAAATGCAGCGCGAATAAACATTATAAAAAAGCTGCCTTTTCTAGGCAGCTTTTTTATTGTGGCCGGCAAACCATTAACGTATTAATATACAAAACGAAACTATTTTGCAGCTTTTATTTTTGCCATGTAGCAGATACCCGCATTGGCAGACAAAAGCAATAATATTACAGCAGGAATGAACGGGTGTTTTGCCAATGTTGCCAGCGCCAGCAAACTACAGGCGGCGCAGGCTACCGATAATGCAAAAACCCCTTTCTTATATACACGTTTTTGCAGTGCGGCAATTAAATTTAAAATTAACACCATTACAGCTAATGCCCCTGTAAGAATTGGGAAAATATTTGCATACCCCAGCAAAATTGTGTCAAAATATGAAAAAAAGCTGTCTATACGGTTAGTTGGGCTAGGCGCAAAGGTTAGGTATGCGCTTTTGGGCATTCTCATAAGTAAAACAGCCAAACCGGCAGTAACGCTTGAAGCTGCCGTGAAACCCGCCTTTTTCATTTCTGCCATATAAACCTCCTGGCAAACCGGCCTTTCTTTTCGCCCGCCGCGTTAGCCTTGTAAAACCTTTCTAGCTGCTTATTCCACAACTAAGTCATGCAGGGTGCGGGCGGCCTCTTCCAGTACCGTGTGGTTTTCTTCATACCAGGCTTCATGCCCTGCATAGCCAACATAAAATGTTATAACACGGCCTTCGCTTAAATAATAATAGTAGGTTTCACCCTCCAGCTCCTCCACCCAGCCGGTAAGCCCGCAGTCAAAATAAAATTCATCGGCAAGGCCGTTAACCTGGCCTGCGCCCTCAACATAATTTTGGCCCCAGCAACGTATATCCACCCCTTCGGTGCCGCAGCTTATTGTATAGCCGTCGCACATGGTGGAATAATCTACCGCGCGCCAACTTTTCGGCAGTACTATACCAAAGTTGTAACGGGCATTCATTATATAAAGGTACTCTTCAAAACCTTCCACTTCAAAGTATACAGCCTCTTGGCCGTGTTCCTCTTCCCGGTTTTGGCCGTGGGGGTGTGTGCTTTGCTGGCTTTGCCCGGCCACAACGCTTTGGCTTTGGCTGCTGCTTTGCACAGCACTGCCTTCTGCTGTATTTTCACTTGCACTTTGGCCGCCGGCGCTTTGGCTTTGGCCGGCACCGCCGCAGGCCGCAAAGGCTGCCGCCACCACAACTATGGCTGCAAAAAGCATTATTTTTTTATACATTGCTGTCTTCATCATATTTCCACCGCCTTCACTTTAATAAATAAAGTATAGCACATTTTTAAATAAAAGCATAAAAACAAGGCGGCTATAGTGTGGCTGCAGCCAAGGCCGGCCGGTTTTACCGCCATACCTTTACTTCAGTACACTTTTACCGCCTTGTTTTACATTAAATATTATATGCTATGGCAAAACAATTTTTATTGTTTAAAATAGTTTGCTGCGCCTTCAAAAATCGGCAGGTGCTTTTCACCCTCAACATTTTTGTAAAGGCCGTTTGTGTAGCGCTCCGGCTGTGCCATTTTGCCGAAAATACGGCCATCCGGGCTGGTAATTGCCTCTACAGCCATGGCAGCCTTGTAGGGGTTAAAGCACAATTCCATAGTGGCTTTTCCATCAAAGCCCACATATTGTGTGGCAATTTGGCCGTTTGCTGCAAGGGCCAAAATTTCACTTTCGCCGGCTACAAGCCGGCCAAAGCCGTAGCTTACAGCCTGTGTGTAAACCTGCCCGGGTACCGCCTTGCTGAACCACGGAGAAACGGTTGAAATGATACTTGTTTTAACCATGCGCGCAAGGTGGCTGCCGCCCGGTGCCATTGCAAGGGCCGGTGCTGCGGCGTTTGGCTCGCGCAGCTCGCCGTAGGGCAACAGGCCAAGGTTCATAAGTGCACTGAAGCCACCGGCAATGCCGCCAATTAAGCCGCCCGCCGCCAAAAACTCCTCCAGCGCCCGGCGCATTGCCGGCCGGCGGAAGAATGCCGCTATATATTTACCGCTGCCGTCCGGCTCGTCAGCATTAGAGAAGCCGCCCGGAATAAATAGAATTTGGCTGCTTTTCATGGCGGCTGCCATTGCCTTTTCGCTCTCTTCAAGGGCGGCAGGTGTTAAAGTGCGCAGCACAAATGTTTCCGGGTTAATTTTTGCCTCTTCCATTGCGCGGGCTGTGTCGTACTCTCCGTTTATGCCAGGGAACACAGCAAGTAAGGCTTTTGGCTGCAGGGTTGCAATTTTCAGCGGTGTTTTTGCGGTGCCATCAAAGGTGTTCAAAACCGGCAGTTTTTCAGGGGTTTCTTTTTCACGGTAGGGGTAAACCGGCTCTAATACACTCTCGTAAACTTCCTGCAGCGCCACCATTTCAACTTTTTCATCCCCAAACGTGAAAGTATATTCCTCACTTGTTTCACCCAGCAAAACAGCGCCGTTTGGAACCGCCGCACCGTCTGCCAGCTCAAGTATAAAGCTGCCGTAACGGTAGGCAAATAAATCCTCTTTAAGGTTTTTGTCTGCTGTAAAGCCGAGGGCATTGCCAAGGCACATTTTAAATATACCCTCTGCCACGCCGCCCATGCCGGTAGCCCAGGCGCTAACGGCTGCTTTCTCTTCCAGCATGGCCTCCACAGTGTTCAAAGTTGCAATAAGCTCTTCTTTTTCAGGCGGCATGCCACCTGCCCCCAGCAGCACCACACGGCTGCCCGCTTTCTTAAAGTGGTTTGCAACAACACTGCCAATTTTGCCGCTGCCAACTGCAAAAGAAACCAGCGTTGGCGGCACGTTTATATCCTCAAATGTACCGGACATAGAGTCTTTTCCGCCAAGGGCAGCGAGCTCTAAATCAAGCTGGGCGCTAAGGCC
>JAVBRS010000112.1:0-5289 GCA_031547715.1 Oscillospiraceae bacterium | reverse complement strand
GTGCAGCCTTAATTAGCAGCGCAACTGCCCAAAGCACATGTGCACAAGGCGGTGCACTGCCCGCCCCGCAAAAGGCCGCAATTATTGGCAGCGGGCCTGCGGGCCTTGCCTGTGCCGGTGCCCTTAGCCGCCTTGGCTATGCAGTTACTATATTTGAAGCTTTGCACACCCCGGGCGGTGTGCTTGTCTACGGAATACCGGAATTTAGGCTGCCGAAAGCCATTGTGGCCGCAGAGGTTGAAAGCCTGCTTGCAATGGGTGTTACATTGCAAACAAATGTTGTGGCAGGGAAAACCATTTCCGTTGATGAACTTTTTGCCGAAGGTTTTGCCAGCGTGTTCATCGGCACGGGGGCAGGGCTGCCAAAGTTTATGAACATACCCGGTGAAACTTTAAACGGCGTGTACGCTGCAAACGAGTTTTTGACACGTGTAAACCTTATGAAAGCCTACGAACCCGGTGCAAAAACCCCCGTGCAGCAGGCAAAAAAAGTTGCCGTGGTTGGCGGCGGCAATGTAGCTATGGACGCCGCCCGTGCCGCACTGCGCCTTGGCGCAGAAGAGGTGCGGATTATCTACCGCCGCAGTGAAGAGGAACTGCCTGCAAGAAAAGAAGAGGTACAGCACGCAAAAGAAGAGGGTATACAGTTTTGCATGCTGCAAAACCCAACTGCCATTTTGGGTGAAAACGGCTGGGTAACCGCGCTGCAATGTGTAAGAATGGAGCTTGGCGAGCCCGACGCAAGCGGACGCCGCAGCCCGAAAGTAAAGCCGGGCAGCCATTTTGAAACCTCGGTAGACTGTGTAATTATGGCCATTGGCACCACCCCAAACCCCCTTATAAAAGCCACCACACCAGGTATTGAAACCCAAAAATGGGGTGGCATTATTGTGAACGATGAAACCTGCGCCACCACCCGCCCCGGTGTATTTGCCGGTGGCGACGCCGTTACCGGGGCCGCCACCGTTATACTTGCAATGGGTGCCGGCAAAACTGCTGCCGCGGCAATGCACCGGTACATGCAGGGGCTGAAATAGTTTGTGCCTTTTAAAACTTTTATTTAAAGGGCGAAACACTCTAATTACAGCAAAGGGCTTAAATTTTCATTTAGGCCCTTTGCCTTTTTGCAGGCAGCACCTAATAAAAGCAGCAATAAAACTTTTTTCAACCCAAATTATTTACAAAAATATGCGCATTAAAAACATGTAATTAAAAAGTTGTTTTTTTGCATCATTAAACTTGTATTACTTCAAAAGTATATGTTTGCTGCACACATGTTTTAAGGTAAATTTTTCTTATTATTTTCAATTTAAATTTTGTGCGCCGTAAAAAATACCAACATTTGTGGTGTAATCAAAAGTTTAACACTATATGCAGTATTTAATTCCCCCTATTTTTGTATAGTTTGCACATGTTTATTAAAATACACCTGCTTTTTTACACCCCCTTTTAAGCATACTGCTGAAAAGGTTAAAATGCCTTGTGGCATGGTATAAATGCGTGATATAATTTAACCAAATTAAGACCCCGCTTGTAACTGACGGCTAACAGGTGGCAACACCAGGGGAGCAAGCGGACATAAAATGCCGGCCGTCTGGGCAGTACTGCTTTTGTAGTGCTGCTTATTTTTTACACCCTTTTTACCTGGAGGTGCCTATGAAAGCATGGAACAATTTTACCCGCGGCAACTGGCAAAACACCGTTGACGTGCGAGATTTTATACAGAACAACTACACACCCTATGACGGTTGCGAAGGTTTTTTAACGCCGCCAACCACCCGCACCCTTGCCCTGCGCGAAGAGTTTTTTGCCCTTTTGGCAAAAGAGCGTGAGAATGGCGGAGTTTTGAAAATTGACACCGAAAAAGTTTTAACCCCAACGGCTTTCGGCCCGGGGTATATTGATAAAGAAAAAGAAATTATTGTTGGCCTGCAAACCGACGAGCCTTTAAAACGTGGGTGTAACCCCTTTGGCGGTATGCGCATGGTACGCAGCGCCTGTGCAGAATACGGGTACACTGTTTCAAATGAAATTGAAGAGCAGTTTAAACTGCATAAAACCCACAACGACGGTGTTTTTGCAGCCTACACACCCGCAATACGTGCAGCCCGTAAAACAGGCCTTATTACCGGCCTGCCTGACGCATACGGCCGCGGCCGCCTTATTGGCGACTACCGCAGGGTTGCCCTTTACGGCATAGACACACTTATTGCACAAAAAGAAGGCGAGAAAAAAGCCCTTGCAGAGAGCTTTATGCAGGAGGAGGCCATACGCACCAGCGAAGAGTTGAGCGACCAAATTTCAGCGTTGAAGGACATTAAAACAATGGCCGCTATTTACGGCTATGATATTTCCGCCCCGGCGGCAACCGCAAAAGAGGCCGTACAGTGGCTTTATTTTGCATACCTTGCGGCCATTAAGGAACAAAACGGTGCGGCAATGAGCCTTGGCAGGGTTTCTACCTTCCTTGATATTTACTTTGAGCGCGACATGGCAGCCGGCGTTTTAACCGAGGAAGCAGCCCAGGAAATTATAGACGATTTTGTTTTAAAACTGCGTGCAGCCCGCCACCTGCGCACCCCAGACTATAACGAGTTGTTTGGCGGCGACCCCATGTGGATAACCGAAGCCCTTGGCGGCGTTGGCGAGGACGGGCGGCATTTGGTTACCAAAACCTGCTTTAGAATGTTGCACACACTTTATAACCTGCACCCCTCTGCCGAGCCTAACCTTACAGTGCTGTGGGCGCAGGGCCTGCCTGCCGCCTGGAAGCGTTACGCCGCCAAGGTGTCTTGCGACACCGACGCCCTACAGTATGAGAACGATGATGTTATGCGCCCGCTTTTCGGGGATGACTACGCAATTTCCTGCTGTGTTTCCGCAATGCGCGTGGGCAAAGACATGCAGTTTTTCGGCGCACGCGCAAACCTTGTTAAACTGCTGCTTTTAGCCGTTAACGGCGGCAAGGACGAACTGCAAGGCACACAAATTGGCCCCGAGATGCCGGTTTGGGAAGAAGAATATTTAAACTACGATAAAATTGAAGAGCGGCTGGCCGTATACCGCCCGTGGCTTGCAAAAACTTATGTTTCCGCAATGAACATAATACACTATATGCACGACAAATACGCTTATGAAAAGGTGCAGATGGCCTTGCACGACACCGATGTGCACCGCTTAATGGCCTTTGGAATTGCCGGTATAAGCTGCCTTGCAGATTCACTTTCAGCCATTAAATACGCCAAAGTAAAGTGCGTTAAAGACCCGGCCACCGGCCTTGTGGTGGACTTTGAAACCCATGGTACCTTCCCCAAGTTCGGAAACGATGACGACCGTGTTGACCTTTTGGCCTGCGGTGAGGCTGAGGCTTTTTATGAGGCACTGAAAGCCTGCCCGCTTTACCGAGGTGCTGAACATACCTTATCTTTGCTTACAATTACCTCAAATGTTATGTACGGCAAAAAAACCGGCAACACCCCTGACGGCCGCAAAATAGGCGAGGCTTTGGCCCCCGGTGCAAACCCCATGAGCGGACGTGATGCCGCCGGTGCGCTTGCCTCTTTAAACTCTGTTGCAAAGCTTTCTTATAGTTATTGCAAAGACGGCATTTCCAACACATTTTCCATAACGCCGGCGGCACTTGGCAAAACAGGCGAAGAACGTTATCAAAACCTTGTTCAAATTATAAACGGCTACTTCAGCCAGAGGGCCCACCACCTTAATGTAAATGTTTTAAACCGCGAACAACTTATTGCGGCATATGAGCACCCCGAAGAATACCCCAACCTCACCATTCGGGTTTCCGGCTATGCTGTTAATTTTGCTAAATTAAACCCATGCCAGCAGCAGGAGGTTATCTCCCGCACCTTCCACCAGGGAATGTGAAATGAAGGGGTTTGTACAAAGTATTCAAAGCCTTGGCGCCGGAGACGGCCCCGGTGTGCGCTGCGCCGTATTTATGCAAGGCTGCCCTTTGCGCTGCCTTTATTGCCACAACCCTGAGACCTGGCAGTTTGGCACCACCACCGGCGCTGAGGAGTACACCCCAAAAGAGCTTGCCCAAAAAGTATTGCGGCTGCGCCCATATTGGGGTGAAAATGGTGGGGTTACCCTCTCCGGCGGGGAACCGCTGGCACAGCCCGGCTTTGCCGCCGAGTTTTTTGCCCTTATGCAAAGCGCGGGCGTACACACGGCGCTTGACACTGCGGGCACCAAAAACCTTGCCGCAGCAAGGGCAGTACTGCAGCACACAAACCTGGTGCTGGCAGATATAAAAGCCCCAAGCGAAGCGCTTTTTACAAAGCTATGCGGCCAAAACGGCAGCCTTGCTGATACAAAGGCTTTTCTTGCTTTAACCTGTGAAATGAAGATACCCCTTTGGGTGCGGCATGTTGCACTGCCGCTTTACACGGCAAACGTTGCCACCATGCAAGAAATAAAAAGCCTTGCAGAAACTTACGAAAACCTTGAAAAAATTGAATGGCTGCCCTACCACAACACCTGTGAAGCCAAATACGAAAACCTGCACCTAACCTACCCGCTTGCAGGCGTGCCGGCGCTTACACAAAGCGGGCTTGCCGCTTTAGTGGCACAGCTGGAATAAAATTAGCATTGCAGAAATAATAACTTTATTTAAGGTGATAAAAATTAATTGAGCAACATAATTTGGCAGCAAACATGTTTCTGCAATTGCAAAAATCATAACTTCCGGCTGAGCCGAATACTTAAATAAGAGCGCTGGAAGGGCTTGGTACCGGCATGCGCCTCAAGAAACACTGAACATTTTACCTCTGTATGTTCCCCCACCACTCAATGAATAAATACTGCTTTTCGGCGAATGGAACAGACCTGTTAACTCACGAAGATGACCGCTTGCTTTTACCGTTACTTGCAGCTAAAGCTGGTGAGGTAAGCCACTGGCAGCGCTGGTGGTTTACCTTTTTAAATAAAGCTGCCCGGTAAATTTACCGGGCAGCTTTATTATTTTATATTTATTAAACCTGCAATAACCCTCAGGCGTTTTCCTTCTGCCTTTAGCTGTTTTACATCTCTTTAGGCTTCCTGCTCTTTTGTGCTGCCTTTTCGCTTTTTATAAAGCCACCATGCTGCACCGCCAAACAGTGTAAAGGCAGTTGTAAAATAGCCAATTTTATAATACCAAGGGCCTTTATACCGCAAATTAATAATACCCTCACCCTCCGCCAAGGTAATATGCACAAGGTGATATTCAGGGTTGTAGTCAAGCATGCCTGTCTCGCTGTTTTGCACGGTGGCAGGGCCGTGGCTAAT
>JAVBRS010000092.1:0-11017 GCA_031547715.1 Oscillospiraceae bacterium | reverse complement strand
TAGTGAGGCACAACTGGCTGTTACAACCGAGGTACTTGAGGAACTTGGCTGCCAGGGTGAGCAAATTACAGTGTACAACAAATGCGATTTAGCGCCGGTGTTAACCCGCCGTGGCGAAGTTGCACTTAGCGCAAAAACCGGCCAGGGCATACCCGCCTTGCTTGCAGAAATAGCAAAAAAATTGGAAGGGCGCATTGCCACACTTGAGGTTTTACTGCCGTATACCCAAACGGCATTAAGTGCTAAACTGCGCCAGCTTGGCAATGTTTTAAGTGAAGAGTTTTTGCCTGAGGGGGTAAAAATTAAAGCTACATTGCCGGTGCGGCACCTATACCAGTATGAAGAATACCGGCTTTAACCAAGGCCTTCACCTAAAAAGTGAAGGCGGCTGCCGCGGCAAGGGGGCAAACCCGCAGGTTACCCCTTGTGCGGTGGCCGCAAATGCCGGGGCATATGCCACGTTGTAAGGTTTTATTAAAAAATAAAACTGCTTGAGAACGCCTATGCCAATAAGCAATCTATCCGGTTTAATATCGCCGGGCGCTGCTATGTATGCACAGATTACCGTAGTGTTAAAAGCCCCGCATATATTATAAAATCATTTAACCCGCTTTCGGGCTTTCACAGCAGCAACACCGGTTGCTAGCTTATTTTTATTTTTTACATGCGCAAGCGGGGCCTTTATTAAAGAAGGCCCCGCTTGCGGCGGTTTTATGCTTTATATATTTTGCGAGGCGGGCCATTTTTTAAAAGCGGGCACCCCTTTTGCGCTGGCAGGGTTCATACTGCATTCCGGTGCAATTCAACAACAGGGGAAAGGTAATTTTACAGGCTGCCGCGCTAAAATTTTAATACACCGCAGGGCATAAAAAACTTTAGCAGTTACTTATAAGGTCACTGTATTCATCAAGCACGTTGCGTATGGAAATATTAATAAGCTGGTAAATGCTTATACCGTATTTTTTGCGCAGGTTGTCAAGCCCTATAACATTGCTTTCACGCACAAGCACCGTGTGCATTACAGGCAGGGCATTCCGTTTGTTCTCATAAAGCCGCAGGTTTTCTGTTTCAATAAGGCGGGCAATGCAGGCGTTTATCAGCCCGGCAACAGAGGTATCGTACACGGTGGTTAAAGTTTCAAGGCCAACATACAAACAATCATCAATTTCAAAATTGCGCCTGTATTTTTTTTCGCGCGGCAAAAAAATCTTATCAAGGTAGTGCATTACGGCCCTCCTTAAAAGGTTATCGCCTTATTATAGGGGAAAAGGCAGTTTACAATAATGGCATTTCATACAATATTATTATGAATTAATTAGTTGCAAATAATTCAAATAATGTATATTATAAATAAGCGGCAGTTTTTTTGCGCTTTTGCAATTTTTTGCAAAGCGCAAAAGTGCATATGTTACATAGGCACTGCACGTACCGGCCATTTGGCATGCTGTGTGTGTGTGGCGGGCTTATGGCCGGTTCTTTTAACATTTTAGCATTCAATTGTGATATTTTTTTATAAGCTTTTTCACAATTGGTGTAAAAAAATAGTAAATATTTTATAAACAAGTTGCATAAAATATTTAAAGTTATATAAAAAAAAGAAAAAAAGTATTCCAATTTGTAGTATTATGTGATATTATACGTTTATCTTAGGGTTTTGCCCCTATTTTTGGCGGCTTTACCGTGTTAAGCGTAAACTGGCAAGTTATAGCGTGCATGGCAAATTTGCTCGGTAAGGGCGGTGGGCTTTAGTGCGTAAAGTACACCCCTTAAACGATAAATACCGGGGTGCAGTTGTACGGTCGTGAGATTTTTTGCTTATAAAGCAGGCATTTAGTTTGTACATGCTTAAGTTCTATGGTTCGTATCATATGTTCTATGTTCAGGGTACTTATTAAAGCTGTGTTTTGTGTGTAAATGTTCTTGGGGCGGTACATATGCAAGGTTACCAATTTGCTTTTATATCCCCCGTATAAAAGTGAGATAAGAAAGGCAGCAGTTTTACTGCTGCCTTTCTTTTGCGCAAAAATTTACACCGGTGCTTTAACAGTGTGTTTTAAAGCACTCACCTGCAAAACGTTTAAAAGCAAAGCCTGCAGTGTTACCGCAGGCTTTGCTTTTTTGCTTTATTTTTTGGCTGCGGTTTGCATTAAATAATTTTTGAATGCAGGGCCGTCAATTTCTGTTACAAGTGTCACATTGTGGTTTTCGCCTGTTTCAAAATTGTATAAAACCTGCCCATACCCTAAAACAGATTTTGTCTCCACACGGGCTTTGGCAGTTGTTTGTGCCAACAGCACGCCATTGCCGAAAATTGTTGCAACTGCAGAAGGGTCAGGCAGTGAAATAATATCTTTCCCGTAAAAGTTTTGGTTAAACTGTAAAAGCTTTTGGTTAGCTTTTACAATAAATTCACCGCAGTAGGTGCCAAGGCTCAAAAGGGTTTTACGGTCGTCAGCGTCAATTTCCGCCTTGCCGTAGCATGCGTCCAACGGTACAAGGGTTGTGGGTATGCCGCTTTGCATAACAATGTCCGCCGCTTCGGCATCCACCCAAATGTTAAATTCGGCGTTGGCGGTAATGGCGTTAGGCATACGGTACTGCCCGCCCATGGCAATAATACTTTTTACCCTTTTCATTGTTTCAATGTCCAACATAATGGCCATGGCAATGTTTGTCAAAGGGCCAAGGGTAATAATCTCAAGGTCGTCATACTGCATGGCAAGGGCCAAAATGGCATCCACTGCGTGGCCGGCGGCTAAGGGCAGCTTGGTTTTTGCCAAACCCACATCTGAAAGGCCATCTTGCCCGTGTGCGGGCTCGCCGGTTTTGGCGGGGCGCCACAAAGGTTTTGCCATGCCTGCATAAACGGGTGGGGTGTATGTGTTTGCAACCTCAACGGCCACGCGCGCATTTACAACACCTTGGGCAAGCGGCAGGGCACCGCCAACAACAGTAATGGCTTCAATTTTACACTTTTCTTCACGCAGCGCCATTATTATGGCCACAGCATCATCAGAGGCAGCGTCGGTATCCAAAATAAATCTACGCATCTTTGCCCTCCTTATTTTCGGCAGCTGCCAACAATGCTTCATTGACGCTTGAAACAACGCAAAACTTTTCACCGGTGTGGCGCTCAAAGGTTATGGGGTTGTAGCCAATTGGGTCAATAACTGTTTGGCCATAGGTTCTACCGGCGGAAATGTCAATGTCAATAAAAGCTTCATATGTGCTTTGTGCAACGGTGGGGTTTTGGCTGTAAATGCAGGCGGCGGCATAATAGTTTTCAGCCGCTTCCTGCGGTAGAAGGGTAACATTTAAACCACTGGTGAACACGGTGTGCGCGGCCTCAGCGTCACAGTAGATGTTGTATTCTGCAGTTTCACTTGCGCGGGCAAAGCCAAGCTGCGCCCCGCCGGCTACCACAACAGCCGCAATGTTTTTCAAAATTTCCGGCGCTTTTAAAATTGCAAGTGCCAGGTTGCTAAGCGGGCCAAGGCAAACAAGTGTCAGCCCGGGGTTATCTGCTGCCAAAGCTATTATACGGTTAACTGCATGGCCGGCTGTGGGGGCAGGTTGCCCTGCCGCAGGCGGTGCCGTGTTGGCGGGGGGTGTATCTTTTAGCATTGGGCGCATGGCACCGGCGTACACCGGTGTGCCGGTGCCGGCAAAAATTGCACAAACCGCCTTTACCTCCTGCTGGTAGTTGTGGCAGCTTGGTGCAACTGTAACAGCCAATAACCCGCTGCAAAAAAGTGCCTTTGCATATGGTGCACCGCAAATGCCGGTGTCAACAATATATTTCATCAGCGCGCCTCCGTTTATTTTATGGTACAGTTTATTTTACCACAGCGCAATGGCACTGCACACCTGCCATGCTGCCAGCTTTTGCGGGGTAGCTTTGTAGGTTATTACAAATTTGCAACGCTTTAACCGGTGCGCAGCAAAGCAGCTGAACAACGCCGGCAGGTATGCTACAAAGGCAATTTATGTTGTTTGCAAGCGGCAGCCGTGTAAACAAGTGCCATAAATGCCAAAACTTTAGCTGTGTGCAAAACTTTAAATAAACAGCGGCAATAAAAAAGCAGGTAAAAAACATAAAAAGTTGCAGGTTAAAAGGTGTATGTAAGGTTTTTTACCCCCCGTAAAATGCCCATTTAACGCATAAGTTAGTGCTGCTTAAGGTATTGCATAAAAAACTAAGCGGCCTTGCATTTGCAAGGCCGCTTAACGGGCAATGAATAATTAAATAGTGTTAAAAAACGGGAATGACACTTTTGTCCGGGTAGGTTGTCTCAATATATTCTTTAACTTCGGGGCCGGTAAGGGCAGCATACAGCTTTGCAATAACTTCGCTGTCTGCGTCCTCAGCACGTATAACCAATACATTTTGGTAGTAGGTTGCACCGTCACCGTCTGCTGCTTCGGCGGCTAAAACAGTGGCCTGTATGCCGGCGCTAACAGCGTAGTTGCCGTTTATAACAGCAAAGTCAAGGTCCGGCAAAGAAAGGGGCAGTTGCTCTGCTGCCAGCTCTACAATTTCAAGGTTTAACGGGTTTTCGGTTATGTCAGTAACAGCGGCGTCAAGGCCTGCATCTTCCGCCAGGGTTATGTAGCCAAGTTCTTGCAAAAGCAGCAACGCACGCGCGCCGTTAGAGCGGTCGTTGGGTATGCCAATTATTGCGCCTTCGGCCAGCTCTGTAAGGGTGAGGGTTTTGCCGGGGTAGATGCCCATTGGCTCGTAGTGCACGCCGCCAACAACAACCAGGTCTGTGCCGTGTTCGGTGTTAAACCAATCAAGGTACGGCACATGCTGGAAAAAGTTTGCATCAAGCGAGCCGTCCTCTAAAGAGAGGTTCGGCAGCACGTAATCTGTGAATTCAACAATTTCAAGGGTAATGCCCTGTTCGGCAAGTATGGGTTTTGCAACCTCTAAAATAGCTGCGTGGGGTGCCGGGCTTGCACCAACTTTAATTACAATGTCTTCTGCTGCAGAGGAGGAGGAAGAAGAGCCGCCACCGCCACATGCGGCAAGTGAAAGTGCCAGGGATGCTGCGGCAGCCAGTGCCAGGGTGCGCTTTAGAAATTTGTTCATTTTTGTTCTCCTTATATTTTGTTTTTCTTATCTATTTTCAAGGCGGCGAAGCCTAAAAAACCTTGAATTAACCACACGGTTAACATAATAATTGCAACACTTGCCCACATAACCTCAGGTAGCCGCCTGTGGAAACCGTAGCGTATGGCAATGTCGCCAAGGCCGCCGGCGCCAACGGCACCCCCCATTGCAGAGTAACCGATTATAGTTATGGCCAATATTGCAAGCCCGCGAACAAGGCCGGGCAGCGCCTCTGTAAGCAGCACTTTTGTAACAACCTGCAAAGGGTTTGCGCCCATGCAAAGGGCGGCTTCAATAACACCCGTGTCCACTTCGGCAAGGCTTGCTTCCACAAGGCGGGCCACAAACGGGGTGGCGGCTACAACCAAAGGCAGGGCAGCGGCACCTGGGCCAATACTGCTGCCGGTTACCATGCGGGTAATGGGCATAATAGCCACCATTAAAATTAAAAAGGGCACACTGCGCAGCGTATCTACTGTGGCGGAAAAAGCTTTTTGTAAAGGCGCATTTGCCAACATGCGCCCGGCCACGGTTGTGTAAAGCAATATGCCTATGGGCAAGCCAAAAACAACACTGCCGGCGGTAGCAAGGCCGGTCATGTACAAAGTTTCACCGGTGCCCTTAAGCAGAAGTGCGCCGTACTGGGCAAAAAAAGCATTCATCTCAACACACTTCCTTTCCAAGTAGCAGTTTGGTAACGTCATTTTCAGGGTTGGCCAGCACTTTTTCGGTGTTGCCCTGTTCAATAAAGCGGGCGTTATCTATAACGGCAACCTTGTTGCATATTGCTTTAACAGCGGCAATTTCGTGGGTTATAATTAAAATGGTAACGCCAAGGCTTTCATTTATCTCTTTCAGCAGGTTTAAAACAGAGCGTGTAGTTAAAGAGTCCAGCGCAGAAGTGGGCTCGTCGCACAGCAATATATCAGGGTTGTTTGCAAGCGCGCGGGCAATTGCAACACGCTGCCGCTGCCCGCCTGAAAGCTGTGCAGGGTAGGCGCCGGCTTTTGCACTTAAACCTACAAGTTTTAAAAGGTGGGCAACCTTGTCATTAATTTTAACTTTTGGGGTGTTTGCAAGCTGCAGCGGCATTGCAACGTTTTGCCACACATTTTTTTGCATTAGCAAATGGTACCCCTGGAACACAACCCCGGTTTTGCGCCGCCGCTGGCGCAACTGTTCACCCTGTAAGGCAAAAATGTCCTGCCCTGCAATTTCAATACGCCCGGTGGTGGGTGTATCCAGGGTGCAAAGGCAGCGCAAAAGGGTCGTTTTACCGGCGCCGCTCATGCCAATAATGCCAAAAATGTCACCTTTTGCCACAGTTAAATTAACACCGTCCAGGGCCTGCACGGCCCCTTCAGGGCTTGTGAAAGTTTTGGTTAAGTTTGTAATGTTTATCATGCTGTACCCCCATTTTTGAAAAACAAAAGCGCCCTTGGGTAAAAACCCAAGGGCGCGTAAAATTTACACACGGTACCACCTTGTTTACAGCTTTTTCACAAAAGCTGCCTTTACAGCTACGGCCTTGCAAGCAAGGGTTATAGCCTGGCCCTGTAACGGGGGCAACCGGCAAAAGCTGGCGGTACAAACCGTTCACTCTGCGGCTCAAAAGACCATGTTCAACAATTCTCCACCTGCCCCTTTTCAGCTGCCGGGGCTCTCTGTGTGGCTTGGAAGTGCCTACTCTTCTTTATCTCTGCCTTTTTGTATATTGCAAGTATAGTGCCGCAAAACAGCTTTGTCAACACAAAATTTTAACTTTGGCATCTTGCATTTTATACAGGTTGCTTGTTTGCCAAATTAGCAACGGCGCTTAATAGCGCCGTAAAAAAGCCGGCGGCGCGGTATTTTTGCTATACCTGCAAAGCCCGGTGCAGCTACGGCAGCAGGTAAAACGGCGTGCCGCCGTGGGCGTTTTCCAGCATGGCGGCAATAATCTCCGCCTCGCTTTTTGGGGTAATATCTTGTATTTTGGCAAACAGGCGGTCTAAATAGCTGTACTGGGTAAGGTTTACATAAAACGGCTCAGCGCCGGTTTGGCTTTCAAAAAGGGCAAGGGCATCTTCGCGGTTGCTGACCCCGTCAATCAAATTTAGTTCCAGCGCTTGTGTTGTGGTGTAAATACGCCCGTCTGCAAGGGGCAGCAGCACTTCTTTTGTAAGGCCGCGGCCGGCACAAATAATGCCGGTAAACTGGTCGTACGCTTCATCCACCACGCTTTGGTAAATGGCACGCTGTTCTTCGGTAAGGGGCAGGTCGGCGGCGCCCATGGTTTTATTTTCGCCGCTGATAATATACTCTGTGCCAATGCCCAACTGTTCGTATAAGCCGGTGTAGTTGCTTATGCTGATAATAACCCCAATTGAGCCGGTAATGCCGTTGCGGTTGCCCCAAATTTCATCGGCTGCCATGGCTACGTAATACCCGCCGGAGCAAGCCTGGTGGTTCATATATGCAAAAATTGGGCGGCCGGTAGCCTCTTTGTAGGCCATTAAAGCAAGGTACAACTCGTCAGATTCATACACCGACCCGCCGGGGGTGTCAAGGTCGAGAAATATGCCGCAGTTATTGCTGTCTTCGGCAAGGGTTTTAATATAATTAAGTGTGCCGCCATGGTTGTAATAAGCAGATGTTGAAAAGCTTGAAGAGGCATTTTGAATTGTGCCGTACACACCCACCACCGCAAAATATTGGCCGGCCGGCGTGCGAATGGAAGGGTTTTGGCCACCGCCTGAAATGCCACCGCCAATACGCCCGCCCAGCAGGTAAACCGCAATAAAAAAACCGCCGAGCAATAAAAAAACAAACAGGTAGTTAACGCTGCTTTTCTTTTTTTGTGTCGTTTCAAAATTATCCAAAATTACCTACTTTCCGTTTGCTTAAAAATTGGTTGCAGCCTTTATGCATCCTGCCATATAGGCTCTTTAAGCACCCAGCGGCCGGTGGGGTCCTTATCAAAAAGGTTGCGGTTATAAAATTTATCCACTATCGCCCAAAACTCGCTTTCACGGTAGCCGCAGAAATTGCAGAAGTCGCGCACACTCAGCGGGTCAAGGCTGCCGTCGCGCTCTTTTATAATGGGTATGGCCTCCTCACGTGTCATCAGGCCGTAGCGTATATAGCGTGCAGTGTAGTCTGTGGCGGCGGCGTGGCCAAACTTCGGGTATTTCATCCAGCTGTGCACAAGGTAGGCGCGGCTGTCAATCTGGTCAAAGTTTTCGGCGTGGTGGGTGCGGTCCCATTCATGGGTAAGGTCCCTGAACCCGCGGCTTTTTGCAAGCTGGTAGTTTTTGTAGCTGCTCCAGGGGGTGAAGTAGCTGAGGTAAAATGGGTCAAGCTTTGCCATATCCTCAGGGGCAGGTGCGGAAAGAAGTGAAAGGTCGTTTTTGCTGACTTTACCTTCAATAAGCAGTTGCTCGGTGGGTATATCCACAGCAACTCCGTTTTCAATTTGGCTTTTGGCGCTGTAGGTCTCCTTGTCTTCGGCGCCGCCGTACTCATAACTTACATTTTCACCGTAGCACAGCAGTGCGGTGTTAAACTTGGCCGCCATGTGCAGCGGGAAGGTGTATATAAGCCTGTCTAAATACCAGGTTGGGCGGCCGGCTTCTTCAAAAAATTTGCGCATAAGGGCCTTTTGCGCTTTAATGTTCGGCTTGCAGGAAATTAAAGTACAGCCAAACTCCTCGCTTATATTTTTCAGGTTATGCACCCCGGCATTTGTCATGGGGAAGTTGTCTTCAACGGTGAAAATAATGGGGTTCATACCCATAACCTCTTTTAGCATATACACTTGAAAATGGCTGTCCTTCCCGCCGGAGGCCGCCACAGCGCAGTCGTACCCACCGGGGCCGTTGCAGCCGCGGTACTTATCGCAAAGGGCTTTGAATTCGGCAAAACGCGCTTCCCAGTCAATGTTTTTGCGCCCCTCGTAGTGGTTGCAGGCCGTGCAAACGCCATGTTCGTCAAACTGAATGCCGGGGCGTGTGTCCGGCATGGTGCATTTTTTGCAGTATTTCAAGGCTTTCCCTCCGCTTGAAGTATTTGGTGGTGTGACGGTATGTTTTATATATTATTAAAAAACTAAGTTGCCCGCCGTTTATTTAAAAAACTTTGCAGGGCATTTTTTGCCATGCGCAAAATTGTAAAAAGTTCGGCTTTATACAATAAGCAGTATAACACAAGGGCGGCTAAACAGCAAAGCCCCTTGGCGGTAAAGGTGGTGGCAAGGGCGGTGCCGCAAAAGGCAACAAACAGGCACAAAGCGAAACCGGCCAGCGTTTTTTTAGGGTTTGTAATTGTTTTGTAAAAACGCTGTGCAAAAAAAGTGCGGAAGGTGAACATGCAACAGGCAGCCGCCGCCAGCGCCCCCGCTGCCCCAAGCAGGCCGTACCTTGCACAAAGCGGCGGGCAAAGCGCAAGGTTAACAATTGCGTAAATTGCAATGCCTGCGGTGTCATACACCGGTTTTTTTGCAATTGCAATGCCATACACAGTGCCCTCACACAGAATAAAAAATACAACGTTTAACATAAGCAAAGGGAAGAAGGCCAGGCAGGCTTTGTAAGAAGGGAAAAGCCAAAATAAAATATCTTCAAACGCAACAAGGCAGCAAAAGAAACTGAAGATCAGAAAAGACAAAACATCTTGTACCTTTGCAATGCGCCCTTGCTGGGTTTTGTGGTTGGCAAAAACGTACGGCCCCCAAAAGGTGGCAAACCCTGCTTGTATAGCACTTACCATTTGTGCCATAACCACGCCGAAGCTGAATACCCCTTTGGCCCAAAGCCCCAAAGTGTTGCCTATGTATGCGCCCGCTGCGGTGGTGTTAAAAGTTAGCATTATGCCGGTGGGTGCAAGTGCAAGGCTGTAGGGTAAAATGGCTGCCAGTGCAGGTTTTAAAGGGGCCTTTGCAACCTGGCTTACAGTTTTGCCCCCGTAAAGTGTAAAACTGTAAGCCAGCGCAACAGCGCCAAAACTGGCAGTTGCCAAAATTGCCGGGGCAAAGGGGTTAACAGTAAAAAAGCAGGCAAAAAGGTAAATTAAATTAAAGCAAGCCTGCATACAAACGGTTTCCACAGTGTAGGCGAAAAGCCGCCCCTCCAGCCGCAGCAGTACGTTTATATAGCGCACAAGCATGTAAAAAAAGGCGTTTAAAAATAAAAGCGGTATCACCCCGCCGCCCAAATTTGAAAGGCTTAACAGGCCCGCCAGCTTTGAAGGGAAGAAAATGCTGCAAACCAGCCCCGCTAAAAACAGCACCGCAGCGCTGAGGCAGGTGCACAATTTAAAAAGGCTGCGGCCGGTGTGGCCTTTTGGCGGCTCTGAAAAAAAGCGCAGTAGCCCTTGGTCAAGCCCCAGTATGCCCATGTTCATAAGTGTGGCGCTTGCCGCCAAAAACAAAGCCGGGTCTGCAGTGCGCTCCGGCGGCAGCATACCGCGCAGAACAAGCGCTACGCCGGATATTGCAAACCCAATGTAAGTGGGCACAGAGTATTTTAAAACACTGGCAAGGAAGCCTGCGCCGGTATCAACACCTTTTTCAGGCGTTGCCGTTTTAGGTGCAGCCGCTTTTTGCAGGGTGCTGCCGGCTTCAGCGCAAGGTGTGGCCTGCGCATCTTCGGCAATGCCGCCGGTATGGGCAAAAGGGTTTTGCTGCCCGCTTTTTTCCGGTTCATGGTTTGCTGTTTGCATTCATGGGCCTCCTTTTGCCAGTTTGCAGGTGTTATAAAAGCCTGAAAGGCCGTTGAATATTTACGGTGCAACAAGAAAATTGCAAAGCTGGTGTTAGCAAGTGTGTAAAACAGCCGTTAAATATGCTGCAGTAAAGTTAAAATGCTTAAAACTGCCGCGAAAGTGGCAGTACACAAAGCGCAGCGGCAGTTACAGCGCACTTTTAAG
>JAVBRS010000004.1:0-14568 GCA_031547715.1 Oscillospiraceae bacterium | reverse complement strand
GCTAAGCTGTTTGCAACGTAGCCAATGCGGGCCATGCCGGTGTCTGCTTTAATGTGGGCCTGCACCGTTACACCGGCAGCGGTTGCGGCGGCAGAAAGTGCTACTGCAACAAAAGGGCTGTGCAATGTGCAGGTAATGTTTTGCCCAGCCAAAAGGGCGGCATATTCAGGCGGTGTATGGCCAAGCACCAAAATTTCCCCTGCAATGCCGCCGGAACGCAGCTCTAAAGCCTCTTCAATGCAGGCGGTGGCAAAGCGGTTTGCACCTGCACCGGCAAGTGCGCGGGCCACAGGCAAAGCCCCGTGGCCGTACGCATTTGCCTTAACCACGGCGTAAACTGCAGCAGGCTTTGCAAGTGCCTCAGCTGCCAGGTAGTTGTTAACAATTCCGTCAAGGTTTATTTCAGCCCAGCAGCGGCTTGTAAGGTCAGTTTGCATGGCGCCCCCTCAAGTAAAAACTTTGCGCAAATTTAGTACAATCAGTATAAAAATAAACAGCAAAGGCGGTTTTATTACAAACAGTTGTTTAATTGAAGCGTATTTACAGAAAATATTTTTTGCGTCAAATTTGCGTCAAATTAAAGTAAAGCTTATTTACATATAACTATTATATACATTACAAAGCAGCAAAAATATATAAAAACCTATTGACCTATATTTATATAATACTAAAGCCGCCGCAAAAGTTTTTATAATTTATTTGCCATTTAGCGGTATGGCAAGCGGCCGTTGCAGGTGCGCCGAAGGAGGTGCTCATAGCATTTCAGGGTTATGCGGCCCTGATGACAGAAGAAACAGATAAACAGTAAATGCCGCAGCTATTGTTTACGGCTGTACAATGCCACCGGACTTTAATGCATGCAAGCACCACCCCATGGGCCTAGCTGCCGGTAACAAGAAAGCTATGGCATTTAAAATATATATTGGCAACCTTTAAGGTGGCCGCAACAGTTGGCCATATATGTTATTTTAAAATAAGCTGTGTTTTTTAGTGCAAAAACAGTTTCAACTTGTAAACCCTTATAAACACAATACACAAAAAATATTTAAACAGCATTACCAGCCGCTAAGGCCGGCTTTTTGCATGGCGCCTAAGTTTTTTTGCAAAAATGCAGGGTCTTCTTCGGTGCGCTTGTTAACATACTCTTTCATTTTTTGGCGGTTTGTTGTGCCGTCTACCGGGCAGCCTGCACTTATAATTGGCAGCTTTGCCCCGTTTGCAGCCGCAATAATTTCATTCTCGGTGGCAAACACCAAAGGGCGTATAAGTGTTAACCCCCGGCGGGAAAGGTAGCTTTTTGGTGAAAAGCAGGCAAGGCGCCCGCCCTGCCAAAGGTTCATGTAAAATGTCTCAACAGCATCATTTAAATGGTGGCCAAGGGCAATTTTATTACAGCCGAGCTCCTCAGCGGCTGTGTGCAAAATGCCTCTGCGCATTTTTGCGCAGAGGGCACAGGGGTTGCTCTCTTGCCGGGTGTCAAACACCACATGGCCAATGTCGGTGCGTTTTACGTAGTAGGGTATACCCGCAGCTGCAAAAAGCTTTTCCAGTGGGGTGTAATCTACCGGGTGCGGTGTAAAACCAGGGTCCAGGGTTACTGCGTGCACTGTGTATGGCAGGCCGTAGTAGCAGCTTAAGTTTTGCAGTGCCAGGGCTAGAACTACGCTGTCTTTCCCGCCGGAAACACCAACGCAAACCTTATCATCCGCCGTTAGCATTTCATAGTGTGTGGCAGCATTTCTGGCTAAACCTTCAACTCTTTGCAGGTGCGTTTCCATGTTTACCTCTAAATGTTTGGTGTACGCATTATACCACTTTTTTGCTTTAACGCAAAGGTGCAGCCTTGGCTATGCATGTGCAAAACCAATTTTGCCATTGTAGTAAACGGGAGTATAATTGCAAAAAAGGCCAAAAAAGCGAGATTGCTTTTTGTAAATTAAAAAACAGGTATTTTTTTGTTGACAAACTATATGCACCTTCAATATAATATATTTCGCACCTATAACAAGGGCGGGCCGTGCCCATAGCCCTGTTTATAAGCAAGCCGTTACGGCTATACAGTATGGAGGATGAGCTATGAGCACCTATCTTGCAAAACCCGCTGAAATACAGCGTAAGTGGTATATCATTGACGCTGCGGGCAAGCCCCTTGGCCGTGTGGCCGTTGTAGCGGCAAACTTGCTGCGAGGAAAAGACAAAGTTACCTTTACCCCGAATGTTGACTGTGGTGACCATGTGGTAATTATTAACTGCGATAAAGCTGTGCTTACCGGCAACAAGCTTGACCAAAAGTTTTACCGCCACCACACAGGCTGGGTTGGCCACCTGCGTGAGGTTAATTACCGCACCTTGATGGCAAAAAACTCTGCTTTTGCTATGGAACTTGCGGTAAAAGGCATGTTGCAGCACAATGCAATTGGCCGCAGCGCCCTTACCCGCCTGCGCACCTACAAAGGCGAGCAGCACAACCAAGCCGCCCAAAAGCCGGAAGCTTTTGAGCTTTAAGAGGGGGACGAAAAGTTATGTATGAGACTAAAGCATATTACTACGGCACCGGCCGCCGCAAAAGCAGTGTAGCCCGTGTGCGTGTTTATAACGGCACAGGCAAAATTACCATTAACAACCGCGACATAGACGATTACTTTGGCCTTGAAACCCTGAAATTGATTGTGCGCCAGCCCATAGAACTTCTTGGTATTAACGGCCAGTACGACCTGGTTGTGCGCGTTGTTGGCGGCGGTGTTTCCGGCCAGGCCGGCGCAATTAGGCACGGGGTTTCCCGCGCATTGCTTCAGCTGGATGAAAACAACCGTGCTGCCCTTAAAAAAGCCGGCTTCCTCACACGCGACCCGCGTATGAAAGAGCGCAAAAAATACGGCCTTAAAGCTGCACGCCGTGCACCACAATTCTCAAAACGTTAATCTTTTGTTAATAAAAAACTACCACATAGTGTGGTAGTTTTTTATATAAAGGGAAATAAAGGAAAAAATTCCATGTGTCGAAAACACTTGCTCTTGTGCAAGTAAGATGTTATACTATTTCAGTATTCTATTTTTGGCAAATTTGCCTTTAGCGAAAATGCAAAACTGCATTTGAGTCTGGGAATATATACACACACAATTTGGAGGTACGCATGAACAACGGCACAGTAAAATGGTTTAACAACGAGAAAGGCTATGGCTTCATTTCTAACGATGAAGGCGGGCAGGATGTGTTTGTACACTTTTCTGCAATTATGGGCGACGGCTTTAAAAGCCTAGCTGAAGGCCAGAAAGTAACCTTTGACACCGAACCTGATCCAAAAAACAGTGCAAAACTTCGCGCTGTAAACGTACAGGCCGTTTAAACTATTACAAATAGAAACGGCGCACCAATGGTGTGCCGCTTTTATTTTGCCAAAATATGGTGTGTGTCTTGTTTGTTTTGCAACATCCCTAGTTGCCTTTAAATTTAGGCGTATGCACGAAAAACCACAACTTTTTAAAAAAGGCAACGCAAAAAGCATTATAGCGTTTATAAACGGCGCCAATATGTCATATATTTTATATACTTTTCATAAATTCTATTTGGGCAAGCCGCTCTTTCTGCACCTCTTCCAGGTTTGCAGGGTATAGGGTGTTTATTAATGAAACAGCATAGTCTGACGCTATTAACCCGTGGCGTATTACATGGGGAATATTGGCAACGTGCCCCAAAACCCGCCACAGTTTGCGTTTGGCCTGGTCTTCTTCGGCCTGTGCCAACTGGAATAAAACCCCGGCGGTATCGCGGGCGTCCTGGAAAGTGGCCTCGCCGGCCAGCCATTTGTTTATAATATCAAAGCATAGCCGGGTGTGGCTGTTTTTTTTGGTACAGGTAAGCTGCAGAACATGTTCCGCCAAATGCAGGCCGTACATACAAACAGCCTCATGGCTTTTTTCACCGCACAATTCAATAAGCCTGGCGCGCAAACCGGGGGCGTCCTCAATGCCGCTTAAAATACCTACATCGCCCATAAAGCTGCCAATTTTAAGCGTTTTTTGGCCTTTTTGCAAAAGGCTTGCAGCCAATTCAGCCCGCGCCGTGCGCACTTCCTCTTTTTTTGCGCTGCCAACCCAGGTACAGTAGCGCTGCCGGTAGCCGTGGGCAATGCTTTCAAAAAAAAACAGCGGCGGCCGGGTTTTGGGTAAAGGCAGTTTTAAGCTCCGGTGGCACAGGCGGGCTTGGGGTGGCGGCAAAGGCACTTCCTCCCTTGCATTCAACAGGTGCACGGGGTGTATTTTGCTGGGCACTTTGTGTGTGTGCAATGGCCTTATTTTCTGCCAATGGCGCACTGTTTTTGTTTTTGCTCATTAAAGCCCCCTGCTTTTTTATACCATTATAAAAAAAACAGGCAAGTTAAACAATAGGTAAGTTGCATTAACTAAGGCTGCATTTTAACGCACTGGGCTGCGGTTAGCCGGGGCTTTTGCCGTAGTTAGCGCAAGGCCTTTAACGGCGGGGCCGGCAAGGCAGGCGCCGGTATAACTGAAGCGCGACCCATGGCAAGGACAGTCCCATGTTTTGTCGTCGTCATTCCAGCAAAGTTGGCAGCCAAGGTGTGGACAAGCAAGGGGCACCATATACAAAAGCCCGTTTGGCCCATGGTATGCCCCCATTTTTTTACCTTGCCACCGCAAAATGCCCCCCTGCCCCGGGGCAAGGGTGGCGGCGGTGGTGTTTGGTTTAGCGGTAACACGCTTTACATAACTGCCAACCGTAACACCAAAATCTTCAAACATGGGCAGGGCGGCCGTATAGGGGTAAAGGTGGTGTGGTGCAAATATACCGTTGAAGGCCACTGTGTCGTTTTCGATTTGCTCTTTCAATGCAAGGGCGGCTACCATTGCACCGGTCATACCCCATTTTGCAAAGCCGGTTGCAACGTAAACATTTTCCATACCGCCGTATGCACCAATAAAAGGCAAGCCGGTGCCCGGCATACAGTCTTGTGCTGCCCACCGCGCTGCAAGGCCCGCATATGGAAACAGCTGTAGAGCAATTTTTTGCAGTGCGGCATACTGCCCGGCGGCAACCGCACCTGTGCGCCCGCCACCGCCAATTAGCAAGGTATATGCACCAAAACTGCGAAGGGAGATGCCGCTTTGCCCCACATTTAAAAACATGCCGGGGGGCAGCGGTGCGTTTGTAAGTGCAATGGCGTAAGCTTGCTTTTGGTGCATGCGCATAAAATAAAAACCCGGCACATTTATGAATGGAAAGTGGGTGGCCACCACAACTTGTTTTGCATACACCACGCCGCCGCTTGTCACCAGCCGCCCGGGTGTTATGCGCAGCACCCTTGTTTGTTCAAACACTGTCAGGTTTTCAGCAAGTGCATTTATGAATTGCAATGGGTGAAACTGGGCGCTTTCACCCATTTGCAGGGCGGCACCGCAGGAAAAAGGCAAAGGTGCATTTTGCAGCAGCTCTACCGGTAAACCAAGTTTTTTGGCGGCAATGTATTCAAGCTCCAGCGGGGCTTTGCTTTCATTTGGCGCCACATATGCGTAAGCGTTTTGCCTTTCAAAATGGCATTCAATACCGTTTTCCTGCACAATATCCTCAAATGTCTGTACTGCAAGGCGGTTGGCGTCTGCATAAATTTGGGCGGCAGGTTGACCAAAGTTTGTAATAAGGCGTTCATAAATAAGGCCGTGCTGCGGGGTAATTTTGCCGGTTGTACCGGCAGTTTGGCCGCCGGCCAGTGTGTTGGCCTCAAACAGTATGGTTTTGGCACCACTTTTTTGTAAAAAATGCGCTGCAAGCACACCGGCCATACCGCCGCCTATTACCGCAATGTCGGCGTAAAGCGGGCCGCTTTGCATAGGGTGGCGGGCCATGGCGGCTGTTTTTTTCCAGATAGATTCCATAATTCATCACCTCGGTATAGCATGGCACTTTTAGGCTGTAAAATGCTGTGAAGCTAACAAACTACAAGGGCAAAGGGCAAAATTGTTTTAAATTTGGCCGTAGGAACAACATAAATAAAGCCCCGTGCGCCTTTTTACCGTTAAGTGTTGCCTGCTGTAAATTACGGTGTATGCACCCCTGTTTTAGCATTGTGCGTTAATGTAAATGTAAAAAGTGAAATAAATTTAGCCCTGCTTTTAGCCGGCATTGCACGGTGGCCTTAAAATTGCCAGGGTTGTTAAAAGTGTAACACCGGGTATGGTGCTGCACAGCCTGTTATTTTTAGGCTGCTGCCAAGGCCGCTGCATTTGCAGGCGGCCAGCTTATGTATTAAAAACTTCTGCTAGGGCCGTGGCTTTATATAAGCCCGGCCAGGTGTGCGGGAAATAAAAAAGCAAGCGCCACCGGCGCTTGCTTTTGGTGTAGTTATGGTTATAATATGGTACGAACATTTGAACCCGGCTTAAAAGCATGTAAAACACGGCAGAAAAGCAAGGATATTATACAAATGGTATTATTTCTATATACACTGCCTTTTGAATATACGCTGCGTAAAAATACTATGTGCGGCCTACTTTTTATCCTTCGCAGGCTTTTTATGAAAGTAGGTGTCTGTTTTGGTGGCAATATCCTCCGGTATAGTGCGGGGAACAGGGAATGCCACTGAATTTACCAGCCTTTCAACCACGGTGCCGGCAAAGCTGGTGGTATTGCCAAGCGCAGTGGGAGATTGGTAGTCCATATGGTCGTACCGGGTGTGCATATATTCCGCCCCGCGGGCACCCATGCGCCCGAAGGACATCGCCGGTATACCCTTTTCCACAAAAGAAGAAGAATCGCTGGACATGATATCATGGCGCACGTCAATGGGGAAGCCAACCTCTTTTGCAACATAATTTATGTACGGCACAAGGTCTTTATCTGCAGATACGGCTGCCATATCCTTCCCGAATAAAATGGCGCCAACGTCCATGTTTACCATAAAAATTATCTTCTCCAGCTCCGCTTCATGGGCTTTAAGGTAAGCCTTGCTCCCCAAAAGGCCCTGCTCCTCAGAGCCAAACCAGATAAAACGCAGTGTGCGCGCAGGTGGGTTTTCAGCAAAAAAGTGAAAAAGCTCCATAATGCTGGCACTGCCTGCAGCGTTGTCGTATACGCCCTGGGTAAACTCAACGCTGTCATAGTGGGCACCTATAACAACAATTTCATCCGGGTGCTTTGTGCCGGTAATGTCCACCACCACATTGTGCGAGGTGTTTTTTACCGGCTTTGTTTTAAGCTCAATATGTGCTTCACATGCCCCTTGTTTTAAAAATTGCAAAGCGTCTTTCATGTTCATGTTAAAAGCGGGCATAAGGCCATATTGTGCAAGTAACGGGCGCAGTTTGCGGCTGTCAAGGTCTGCGGTTTCATCGGTGTCAAGCATGGTGCCCGCCATTGTTATAAAAGCAGCAGGGGCAGCTTTTGCAGTTTTTTCATAGGCCTCAGCGGTCATTCTGCCGTTAATTATAATAATTTTACCTTTTACATCGGCCAAAGCGGTGTCGTTAATCTCGCCAATATAGGCAAGCGGTGCAGTAAACCCGCCCTTAGGTGTGTTGCCGGCACAGCGGTAGCCTGTAACGGCGTAGCTTTGTTTAAAAGGTGCAGTAACTTCAAACGTGGCTTTAAGCACAGTTTCATCTTCAACTTCGAAAGCCTCAAGGTGTGGGGCAAAACCGGCTTCTTTTATTGTGTCCATTAAAATGTTTGCTGCTTTTATCTCTTCTTTGCTGCCGCTTATGCGGGTAAAAGCAAGTTGGTTTAAAAGGGCAAATGCCCGCCCATAATCTGCTTTCATGTACTACCTCTTTCAAATATATAATAAGTTACATTATACGAACTAGGCTTGCAAAATACAACATTTACAAAATAAAAGGCTTATACCCGCACACACCCAATAAAAACTTGAATAGAATACATTGATTGTTACACTTGAGTTTTATTTTTTTAATGTTATAATGTTTTAAAGTTAAATGAATACAGCAAAAGCGGCAGCATGCAAACGGCCTGTTGCTACCGGCACCACAAGGTGGTGTCGGCTTTTCTTTTGTAAAAGCTGGGAGGAACTGTTTTGGCAAAAAAGAAAATTTCAATTGTAGATGAAAGTAAGCACCCTGCGCTTATTATTTTAATGTTGGCCTGGCCGGTAATTTTGGAACAAATTCTTGTTTCGCTGGTTATGTCTGTGGATGTGGCAATGGTGGGTTCACTGGGCAAGGTGGCCACTGCATCAATTTCCATAAGCCAATCTCCAATGATGATGATAAACGGCGTAGTTATGGCTTTTGGGGTTGGCTTTACAGCATTAATAGCGCGCAGCGTTGGCGCCGGCGATGTAGAGCGCAGCCGTTCTTTGGTGCGCCAGGCCATGAGTACAACTTTACTTTTGGGCATACCGCTTGCGGCACTGTGTTTTGCATTGGCGCGCGCCATACCGATGTGGATGGGCGCCGAGCCGGACGTTTTGGAATGGGCGACACAATACAACCAAATAATTGCAATGTCACTTGCTTTTCGTACTTTTTCAATGGTGCTAACCGCAATTTACCGCGGCTACGGTGATACCAGAACACCAATGGTAATAAATACTGCGGTAAACTTGACAAATGTGGTGGGCAATTACCTTTTAATTTACGGCCCCCACAATGTAACACTGTTTGGCAAAAGTGTACATATTTGGGGTGCGGGCTGGGGGGTTGCCGGGGCCGCAGCGGCAACGTCCCTCTCTGCGGTTTTAGGCACACTTGTGCTTTTGCGCTACACCTTCAGCACACACAGCCCCATGCAGCTGAAGTTAGGCGAGAGCTTTAAGCTTGAAATGGCAACCATGCGTGAAGTTACACGCATAAGCTTGCCTGCCGTGTTTGAGCGTTTCACAATGGGCGGCGCATCGGTGGTGGTGGCCAGCACCGTAGCCTCGCTTGGCACTGTGGCAATTGCCGCAAACAGCCTTGCCTCCACCGCTGAATCTTTCTGTTACATGCCGGGGTTTGCCTTTGGCACAGTTGCAACAACGTTAATGGGCCAATCTCTCGGTGCAAAACGGGTAGATTTAGCGCAAAAGTACATTGCCACCTGCTGTAAAATTGGCGCCGGCATTATGCTGGCATTCTCCGGTATTTTGTTTATATTCTCGGGCCCGATATTGCGCATTTTCACCCCGGACCCTGAGGTTATTGCCATAGGCAGCACACTTTTAAAAATACTTGCAACCATTCAAGCGCCGTACACCCTTTCATTAATTTGGTCGGGTGCATTGCGCGGCGCAGGGGATACAAAAAGTACGTTTTACATCACACTTGTTTCAATGTGGGGTGTACGCATTTTAGGGGCGGTAGTGGCTGTGCGTGTTTTCCACCTTGGCATATACGCCGTATGCATTGCCATGTGCACAGACAACGTGGTGCGCATGCTGCTGTTCTTCTTGCGGTATAAACAAGGTTTATGGATGGGGACGGTGCAGGCAGCCCCGCAAAATATACAAAGTGCCAAGGCTTAAACCTGGAAACCGGTTATAAAAATAAAGCTTTAACCCGCACACGTAATTTTTATATTTTAAAAGTCACAGCAACATTTTATGCAATGGCAAACAAGGTTTTGTGTGTGCTTCGTGTTTAAAATGTATGCAAGTTAAATTATAACAAACCCCGGCGTTTTAAACGCGCCGGGGTTTTGCTTTTAGCTGTATGTTTTTTATAATTGCATTGCCACGTTTAGGCAAACCAGGCGCAGTTGCATTTAAATTTTTTACTGTTAAAGGCGGCCTTAAACGCGGTAAAATTTTGCGCCTGGAAAATAAAAAGTAAAAGCGGCATTTGCTTACCGGTGTTAGCCTAATATATATCCGCGTATTACTTGAGGGTTTATAGGTTTTTAGCTTTATTTTAATGTATTAATTTATATATTGTTTTAGCAAAATATGGTATATTAATAAAAAAGCCGCAACACGGCGAAACAGGAGGACGACATGGCAAAGCTGGAAAAAGGGGCTATGATGCCCGATTTCACCTTCAACACAGGCTACAAAACCGGGCTAAAAGTAAGTGAAGTTGTAAAAGATGCAGAAAGAACAATTTTTTGGGTGCTGCGTTACATTGGTTGCACAACCTGCCGCTATGATGTACATGTGCTTGCAGGGCGTTACAATGAATTTGTAAACAAAGGTGCGCAAATTTATGTTGTAATGCAAAGTGATGCGGCAATTGTACGCAGAGATTTAGAAGGCTATGAAATGCCTTTTGAAATTATTTGCGACACCGAAATGGAAATATACAAAGAGCTTGAAATTGGCAGCTTTGACAAAGATGAACCGCGCGCCCCCGCCACCATGGAAAAGATTATGGAAAAGGTTGGAAAGGCAAAAGCGCTTGGCTTTGAACACGGTGATTATGAAGGAAACGAACAGCAGTTGCCGGCACTGTTTGTAACAGGGAAAGATGCGAAGGTAATATATGCGCATTATGCAAAAGACGGTGCAGACATGCCAAATGCAGATGAAATGCTTGCCATTTTAGACACTTTGTAAGCAAGCCGCTTTTTATTTATAAATTAAAGTATAAAAACACAGTGCCTAAAACACTGTGTTTTTGCTTTTATGGAACATAGTTTTGAAACCAGGGCTTTAATTTATTGGTAAAATTTGCAGCCTGAAAAGGCAGGTTTGCCATTGAATACTTTTAAAGCAGGCACTGGGTGTTTTACCGTGGTATAATTTTTGCAAATAATATGCGCTTAGCCGGGCCGGGTTTACCTGTTTAAAAAAGCTATACCTTTTTACACTATGCCCATAATATAGTACACACTATTATAAAATGGCGGCAGCGCCCTAAAATGCGTTTTACAGCGGCTTTTATTGCCGTACATTTTTATGGCAGGCGCTACACAAATGTTTTAATTAAATACCGCTACTTGCCTTTTTTTTCATCTTTCCCCATAGGTTCAATGTTACCCACCGCCCCCTCCAGTGCTCGCAACAAGAAACCGGGCAGCCTGACACCGGCCTTTGCCAGGTTTTCAAGCACGGATATCAACTCATTCGCGACAAACCATAGTGTTACTGTGGGTGTAAGCAAAGCGCCGTTCGTCACCGTAATGCCTATTGAAGCGCCACCGTAGTGCAGTATGTAATCTGCAATAAAGGCCACAAGTACCCCTGCCCAAATACCAAGTTTTTTATATATGCCGCGCAAGCCAACAGCGCTGCTAATTTTATTGTGTTTTGCGGCGGCAAAAACGCCTGTGGCGTAGTCAAGCAGGTTTGCGGCCAAAAGCGCAAACAGAATGTGCCCGCTTACCCCAATGCCGCCGAGCCATGCACCTATTACACCACAGGCCATGGGTACAACAATTTCCATAAATAACCTCCGTTTTTAATAACAATATATGCGTTGCATACCAGCAAAGCGCACAAAACCTGATAATCAATAAAATAATATTGATTATCGATAAAAAATACTTGCAAATCAATAATGTGCATGTTACAATAACTTCAAATCAGCTGTGGGGGTACCCAATGTGGAATGATAAAAATAGTATAGCCCTTTCAAAAATATGCATATACCTTTTTACCGTGGCAGCGCTGGTGTTAACAATTACAGGCCCTTTTGCAGTTGGCTGGTTTGTTAAATTCAGCCGTGCTGCAAACCTGCCGGGGCAGGCACAAAAGTACTATTTTATGGCCAGTTTATACGCGGCATTGCCCTTTGCCTTTACTGTGCTATACAACCTGCACAGTTTATTAATAAACATTGAAAAAAGCGCAGTTTTCACTGCGCAAAATGCCTTGTACCTGCGGCGTGTAAGTTGGTGTTGCATTACGGTTGCGGCAATATGTGCCGTAAGTACCTTTTACTACATGCCATATTTTTTGGTGGCGGTGGCCGCTGCGTTTATGGCGCTTATTGTACGCATTGTAAAAAATGTATTTGAGCAGGCAATTTTGCTGAAAGATGAAGTGGATTACACTATCTAGAAAGGGGGGTACAATGGCTATAACAGTAAACCTGGATGTTGTAATGGCAAAGCGCAAAATAAGCGCAGGCCAATTGGCCGAAGCTATTGATATTACCCCGGCGAACCTTTCAATTTTAAAGAACAACAAGGCAAAGGCCATACGCTTTTCTACCTTGGAGGCACTTTGCAAAGAATTGCAATGCCAGCCGGCAGACATACTTGAATATACCCCGTAAGGCGCCGGCCATGCGGGTTTGAAAAAAATAAAACGGGGTGATGGTACCCAGCTTTGCTGTGCCCAAAACCCGGCAGAAAAGGTGGTAGAAAATGGTTACAGGTTTTTTAGGTGGTGACCCCCAAAAAGGCGAAAATGAAAAGTTTGCTACAAAAACTATTGCAAACGAAGGGGCAAAGTGTGAAAATACTGCAGCCGCAGTTAATTCACCTTGCAGCAGTGATGCCGTTGCACAACCTGCCAACAATAAAAGCGAGATTTGTGAAAAGCAAAATGTATGTACTGCAGCCGTAAATACACCTGCTGTTGGTACCGTACCGCTTGGAACACAGGTGCCGGCAGGCACAATGCCGGCTTTAAACGGTGCCGGGGCGGCAATAAACACTGCCGGGGCGGCATTGGCCATAACTAATGAAAAAATGGCGGCACCCCCAGGCGAAATTAAAGGCCAAGACGCGGTAACACAGGTTGTGCAGCCCGTTTACGGCCGCCCTGTGCCGCTTGCAGCAAGGCCTTTTACCACAACACCCAAAGAGGGTGCGGCTGCGCTGGTTTCATATTTAATTGGTTATATATTTATAAATTATCTACTCTTCGCTGTAAACCCAAGTTTTGGTTTGGGCAAAACTTTATTTACCTTTATATTTGTCGCCTGGGCAGAGTTTTACATCCGCCAAAGCGGGTATAAAGCGGGGCGTGAAAGCTACTTTTGGCTTGCAATTTTGCTTTGCTGCGGCATCTCCTTCGGCCTTTATGAAAGCAGCCAGGTTTTTTACGGTGTAAACTTTGTTTTCCTGTGTGCGGTGGCGGCATACTGGGTGCTGCAACGCAGCGGCGGCCTTGTTGAAGGTGAAACATCTTCAGCCTTTTGGTACGATTGCTACAATGCCCTTTTGCGGCTGCCATTTGGCAATTTTGTAAAGCGCACCCAAGTTGTTTTTGCAAACATAAAAAACCGCACCCCAAAAGAAAAGGTGCCAAAAGCCACTTTAGCAGGCGTTGCAACATTGCTTTTGGCAATGCCGGTATTGCTTTTTGCCGCCAACACCTTAGCCGGGGCAGATTTGCTTTTTGCCGCGCAGCTAAAAGATATCTTAAACTTTTTCACGTTGAGCGACGACTTTGCATACCACCTTTTCATGTTTATTTTAGGCCTGCCTGTTGGCGGGTACCTGTTTGGCCTTGTGTATGGCGCTGTACGCATGCGGGCACAAGCTGAAAAGGAAAAAGGTGCCTTAAATAAATACATGGCTGCAATACGCTTTGCCCCTGCAGGGGCGCTTGCCATAGTTTTGTTTGCATTTTGCGGGTTGTATGCACTGTTTTTTAAAATTCAAGCGGGGTATTTGTTCTCGGCATTTTCAAATATGCTGCCTGCCGGTTTTACAGCTGCAGAGTATGCAAGGCAAGGCTTTTTTGAGCTGTGCACGATTACAGCGCTTAATACGGGGCTTTTGGCTGCGGTTTACACCCTTGTTAAAGAAGATGCAAAAAACAATAAATTTTTACGCATTGCAGCAAGCCTTTTGTGTTTTGCCACAGTTATTTTTTGCGGCATTGCATTCAGCAAAATGTGGCTTTATATAAACCGGTTTGGCCTTACGCCCAAAAGGTTGTCAACCAGTTGCTTTATGCTGTTTTTAGCGCTGGCAACCGTGCTAATTTTAATTTCACTTTACCGGCCGTTTAAAGTTGTGCGCAGTTTGGCGTTTTTTGGCGCTGCCGCCTTTTGTGCATTTTGCCTTGCAAACCCCATTGGTATTTGTGTGCGCACCAATGCTGCGCTTTACAGCGCCGGCGCCCTGCCGCAGCTGGACATCGTTTCACTTTGTGATTATGGCGCTGAGGGGGCACTGGCGGTAATAGACCTTTCAAACAACGGTTTATTAACGGCAAGAGACCAGCAGCGGCTTGTAAAATATTTGAAAGAGCAAGATTATTATTGGCTTTATAATGCAGATGGCTGGAGTGAGAAAACATTGACACATGTTTACTTTGAAAACGCTAAGAAAAAGCGGTTGTCTTTTCAAGTGCAAAGTTGAAAATAGCGGCAATGGCGCCCTGCTTGAAAAGTATTGCCGGGCGCTGTAAAATAGTGTAAAACCAGCCTGAGGTGTGAAATGAAAGAAAACAAGTACGACGACAATGCTTTTTTTGAAGCTTACCAAAATTTCCCCCGTTCGATACAGGGGCTTGCCGCAGCAGGGGAATGGCATGCGTTGCAACAGCTACTGCCGAATTTCGAACAAAAATGTGTACTGGACATAGGGTGCGGCTTTGGCTGGCACTGCGCCTATGCAGCGCAAAATGGGGCAAAAAGTGTACTTGGCACAGATATTTCAAAAAAAATGCTGGCGGTTGCCGAGGAAAAAAACATGGCAGCCGGTATAACATACCGGTGCGTAGCA
>JAVBRS010000026.1:0-4902 GCA_031547715.1 Oscillospiraceae bacterium | reverse complement strand
GGCAACGCTGTGAAATTTACTGAAAAAGGTGGTATAACCCTCAGCGTTTCAGAAGACAGCCGAACAAAAACCGGCTGTTATACACTGCGCTTTGCAGTGAAAGACACCGGCATTGGCATGAGTTTTGAACAAGTTTCACAGCTTTTTACACCTTTCACCCAGGCGGATACCTCAACCACACGCAAATACGGCGGCACTGGCCTTGGTTTAGCTATAAGCAGGCAGCTTGCGGGCTTAATGCACGGCGACATTGTATGTAAAAGCGATATTGGGCTTGGCTCTACATTCACTTTGGTTGCACGCTTTGCCCAGCCACAAAACACTGCGGAAAATACAACTGCCAACCAAACACCCCTGCCCAAGAAATGGGCAGACAGTAGTGCTGTTCACACAATTTTACTTGTTGAAGACAATGAAATTAACCAACTTATAGCCAGCGAAATACTGCAGATGGTTGGCTATGTGGTTGACACTGCCGACAACGGGCAGGAAGCTATAGACAAGCTTATGCAGAATGATTACCAGCTGGTTTTAATGGATATTCAAATGCCTGTTATGGACGGCATAACAGCCACCCAAAGGCTGCGCAAAATGCCGCAATTTGAAAACCTGCCAATTATTGCCATGACAGCCCACGCAATGACCGGAGATAAAGAAAAAAGCCTTGCAGCCGGGATGAATGACCACGTGACAAAGCCTATACAACCGGAGATATTATATGCAACATTAAAGCGCTGGCTGTAAATAAAAGTGCCCTAACGGGCGCTTTTTGCTGTAATAAAGTTGCTGCATAACTTTACTTTTTAGGGGGGCGCAATGCAACAAAATACAATTGCAAAAAAACGCATTTTTTTGGCATTGTTTTTTTGTGCCTTGCTTTTTTGCGTGGTGTTGGCAATTGGCGCCGGGCGTTACCCCATACCTTTTAACCAGGTGCTTGCAAGCCTTTGGGGCGCCTTTTGCAGCAAACAGGCAAATGTGCCGGTCCAGGTATACAACGTTGTAATATTTTTGCGTCTGCCACGCATTGTACTTTCGGTGCTTGTGGGGGCAAGCCTTTCCGCTGCAGGCAGCGTGTACCAGGGGGTTTTTCAAAACCCCCTGGCCTCGCCGGACATCCTCGGTGCAAGTACCGGTGCAGCTTTTGGCGCTGCGCTTGCCATTTTGGCAGGCAAAAGTGGCCTTTTTGTTGTTGGCGCAGGCTTTTTTTGCAGCATAGTGGGCCTGGCCTTGGTTTTTTTGCTGGCAAGCACCGGCCAAAACGGTACTTTCAACCTGCTGTTGGCCGGTATGGCAGTTTCCTCGCTTTTTGGGGCCGGCATATCTTTAATAAAGCTGCTGGCAGACCCGCAAAACCAACTGCCCAACATAACCTATTGGCTAATGGGCAGCTTTGCAGGTACCGGCTTACAAAATGTGCTGCTTTGCGCAGCTGTTTGCGCCCCTGCCCTTTTTTTGCTTTTTATAATGCGCTGGCGGGCAAACCTTTTATACCTGCCCACTGCAGAAATGCGCACAGCCGGTACAAACCCTGCCCTTTTGCGCACTGTGTTCTGTGCTTTAGCGGGGCTGTTAACCGCAGCTTGTGTAGCTGCAAGCGGCCAAATAGGGTGGGTTGGCCTTGTTGTGCCCCACTTCACACGCCGCTTTTTGGGTGGCGACACGCAGTTTTCACTGCCCGCTTGTGCAGTTTTGGGTAGTATATTTCTTCTGGCGGTAGACACTTTTTGCCGCACTGTATTCCCTGTTGAAATACCTTTGGGCATTTTAACTGCATTTTTAGGGGCGCCTTTCTTATTGTTTTTACTTGCAAAAGGGGGGGGCGGCAATGTTAAAGGTTGAAAATTTATATTACACCTACGGCAATAACCCTGTTTTAAAAAACATTTCTTTCGGCGCACAAAAAGGCGAGCTGGTGATGCTTTTGGGCCCAAACGGCGCAGGCAAAACCACGCTTTTGCAATGTGCTTTTGGCAGCCTGCCCGGTTTAACCGGAAATGTTTTTTTAAACGGCAACCCCATAAAACATTTAAGCGGCAAAAAGCTGGCGGCAAATGCCGCCTACCTGCCACAGGCAGCCGGTACCCCCCCACCACTAACTGCATTTAACAGTGTGCTGCTTGGCACAGCGGGTGCACTGCCGTTTTTTGCAACACCGGGGCCGGCACAGCACACCGCTGCCCTTGCCGCTATGGGCAAGGTGGGCATTGCCCACCTTGCAGGGCGCCTCCTTTCAACGCTTAGCGGCGGTGAAGTACAGCTTACCCGCATTGCCCGTGCCCTTGCCAGCGGCGCCCCCTTGCTGCTGCTTGACGAACCCGCGGCCGGCCTTGATTTAGGCGCTGAAGAAAACCTGTTAAAACATATAAAAACACTGGCCCACTATGGCTGCTGTGTTTTGCTTTCCACCCATAACCCAAACCATGCACTGCGGTTTGCAGATAAGGTTTTGGCGCTGAAAAACGGCAATGCTGTTGCTTTTGGCCCACCTGAAACAACCCTTACCCCGGCGTTGTTAAGCAGCCTTTATACAGTGCCACTGGCGGTTTATAACACAGGTGCACAAACATTTGTACTGCCAAAAATTGAAAAGCAGGATAATTAGAAAGGATAATAAATGAGAAAACCAGCCGCCCTGTTACTTGCCCTTTGCATTGCCACCGGCCTTTTTGCCGGCTGCGGCATGGCCGCACCGCAAAACGGCAGCCAAAGCGCTGTGGCACCCACCCTTTTTGTTGATGATGCCGCCCGCACCGTTGAAATACCCCATAGCCCCTCCGCCATTGTCCCCTCCGGCCCGGGGGCGCAGATGGTGCTGGTTACCCTTGCGCCGGAAATGTTGGTCGGCCTGTCTTCAAAATACAGTGGTGCGGCGGCAGCTTACCTGCCTATTAGCGGTGAAGCACTTGCGGCAATACCTGTACTGGGCGCCCTTTATAACAACAGCGACCTAAACATTGAAGCCCTTATGCTCACCGGGGCACGGCTTATAATTGACCTTGGTGAAACTAAAAGCACCACCGCAGAAGACCTTGACGGCCTTGCTGCAACAACAGGAATACCGGCGGTGCATTTGAACACAACTTTTACAAATATGCCTGCCGTTTACCGCACCCTTGGCAATGTTTTAAACTGTGCTGAAAAAGCAGAGCAACTTGCCGTTTTTTGTGAAAAAACTTTGGCAGCAATTGAAGAAATTACCGCCAGCGGCGTGCAAAAACCTACTTTTTTGTACCTGCAAGGTGAAGACGGTTTGCATGTAATTGCAAAAGGTGTTTACCACGCCGAGCTTATGGACACACTTGGGGAAAACCTGGCGGTACTGGAAACACCCACCGCAAAAGGCACCGGCAACGAAGTTGATTTTGAGCAGATATTGCTGTGGGACCCTGAAATATTGCTGCTTGCCCCTGATTTTGGCATTGATAATGCCAGCCTTGCCGGCCACCCGCTTTGGGGCCAGCTTAGTGCCGTACAAAACGGGCGTGTATACCGTGCCCCCTCGTTGCCGTACAACTGGCTTGGCTTCCCCGCAGGGGTAAACCGCTACCTTGGCGCCTGGTGGCTTATGGCGGTTTTCTACCCTGAAACTGCTTCTTTTAACCTGAATGAAAAGGTACGTGAATACTTTGAACTATTTTTTTCCTGCAATTTAAGTGAGCAGGAATGCACGGCTTTAATAAGCGGCGCAAATTAGGCATAAACGGCAAATTTTTTAATTTTGCCGCAGGCAGTGCCAACTTGTGTATTAATGCAAAAATACCAACTCAATGTATAACGCAGTTGCTTTGCCACATATTGCCACTATGTCAAGTGTGGCAAAGCTGTTATAAAAATAAACACCGCCACCGTGAAAGGGGTGCACCATGGCCTGTTTAATTGTTTACACTTCAAAGCACGGCGCCACCGCCGAAATTGCAAAGAAAATTGCCGAGCACCTGCCCGGCGCCACGCTTTGCAATTTGAAAGAAGGCCCGCCGCCGCCAGTCACTGCCTTTTCCTGTGTTATTGCAGGTGGGCCGCTTTATGCCGGCAATGTGCCAAAAGAGCTTACGGCGTTTTTAACGGCTTCATTACCGGGGCTCTCAGGTAAAAAACTGGGTATTTTTCTTTCCGGCATGGATATTTCAAAAGAGCGCAGCAGCAGGTACTTTGAAAATAATTTTTCTAAAGAGGTGCTTGCCGCAGCAGATGCAACTGCAGTTTTAGGCGGTATTTACAACCCTAAAAAAGTAGGCTTTTTTGAGGGTCTACTATACAAAATAGCAACAAAAAACGGCGCCTATGCAAACAATGTACAGCAAGATGCCCTGGCAGCCTTTGCCGCAACTTTTGCATAAAACAGCGAGCTTTAAAAGTAGAGACACCTGCGGCGCAAAAGCCGCAGGTGTTTTAGCATTTAATTTAATATCCACTAGGTAAGTGCACCAGCAATTTTAAAAGCATTTCTTTGTCTGCATTAAAAAGTTTTGCTGCAAGTGCCACAAATTCCGGTGGCGGCGGGGCTTGCACAGCTTCTTCTGCAAGCGCCATGCCGCTTGGGGCAGGCAGTGTTAACGCCCCGCAATGCAGTGCGTGGTGCGTCTGCAGCTCACTTGTGCCGCCGTATAAAGTGTCGCCTGCAAGGGGGTGGCCAATATGGGCAAAATGCACACGTATTTGGTGGGTGCGCCCTGTTAATGGCCAAACCACCAGTAAGCTGTGGCCGTTTTTAGCACAAACACAGCTGTAAACGCTCTCGCTGGTTTTGCCGGTTTCCACTACGGCCCGCTGAATAACCGAGCCTGCGGCAAAGCCTATGGGGGCGTTTATGCGCCCAGGCCCGGGTGGCAAGCCCCCTTGTGCAATTGCAAGGTAGGTTTTAGCCTGCCCACCCTGCCAGGCATGCTGTGCATGGGCGCT
>JAVBRS010000130.1:0-6176 GCA_031547715.1 Oscillospiraceae bacterium | reverse complement strand
TGAAAAAGTGTATTTAGCGGCATTTTTTAGCAGGCTTTCACAATATAGCCTTTACGCAGAGTAAAGGTTTTTCAAAATTCGTAATGCTGTCATAATATTCTTCACAAAAAATATAGCGGGGCGTTAAATTATGGGCGTTTAAAAAATTTTGCAGTTTTGCAAGCTGGCCTTCATCATACCCGTGCCCCAGTGTAATAGTAAGGCAATCGCAGTCTTCAATACACATATAACCTGTGTGGGCAAACGGCAGGGCTTCAATTAAATAGCTGGTGCGGTGGGTTTTTAAAAGCTTACCGCTTAAAAAAGCGGCAGGTTCAAGCATGTAGGCAAATGGAAGAAAAAACTTTACAGGGTAAAATAAAGGCGAGTGCATTACATTTCGCCAAGTATAGTCCGCCTCATCCGGTGTTGCACCGGCGGCAATCGGAACGGCAAAAACGTGGTTTAATGTATGGCGGCAAAGCTTAATGTCTTTGTTTTGCTGTACATCAGGCATTACATCATAGAAATATTTAAAAAATTCAATATCCTTTTTTACAGACATTAAGCGTTCTATTTGTTTTTGTATATTTTCAATTTCTACCTGCAGCAGGCTTTGCGCATATGTGGCGTCATCGGTGCTTATCATTTTGGCAAGCTGGCCAAGGGGTACACCGCAGCGCTTGTAGCGCTTAATAATATCGAGAAGAAGAAACTGTAAATTTGTGTACTGCCTGTAATTGTTAGCGCCCACATATGCCGGCGCCAGCAGGTTTTTATTTTGGTAATGGTAAAGAGACCGCGGTGTAACATGGTTTAGCTTTGCCGCCTCCCCTATAGTGTAGCGTTTTTTAAATTCTTGGCCGGTGGTATTTTGAAGGTACATTTTACGGCTCCTTTCGGCAGTGCTGGTCATATGTAATTTTACAACACCGGTTGCACTGTATCAAGCCATTACCTGTTGCAATGTGCTGTGCAACGCCGGTGCGCTGCCGGCAATAACCACAGCCCCTTTTAAAACTTTGTAGGGTTTGTTATAATATACAAACGGCCGCAGTTTTTGTACTTAGCAGGCCACAACAAATAATAAGGCAGGTGTAACATGGCCGCAAGCAACCATTTGCAAAATTTAGAATACCTGCAAAACCTGGCAAAAGAGTACCCAAACAGGGCAGCAGTGGGGAACGAAATTATAAACCTTGAGGCCATTTTAAAGTTGCCCAAAGGCACCGAGCACTTTATGAGCGATATACACGGCGAATATGAGGCCTTTACACATATATTAAACAACGCCTCCGGTGTTGTGCGGGAAAAGGTTGACGCCGCTTTGGGCAACACCCTTTCCGCGGGCGAGAAGGCCAGCCTTTCTACGTTAATTTATTACCCGGCTGAAAAGCTTAGCGAGGTAAAACGCAGCGGGCAAGATATGCAGGCCTGGTACAGCCAGGTGCTTTACCGCCTGGTACAGGTATGCCACCATGTGGCTTCAAAAAGCACCCGCAAGTTTGTGCGCCGCTCCCTTCCGAAGGGGTACGAATATGTTATTGATGAGCTGCTGCAAGCCCATTTTGAAGAAGAAAATAAGCAAGCTTATTATGAGCAGCTTGTTCAAAGCATTATTGCCACAGACCTGGCAGACCATTACATTGCAGCCCTTGCAAAACTTATAAAAGAGCTTGCCGTTTACCGCCTGCACATTGTGGGTGACATTTTTGACCGCGGCCCCCGGCCGGACGTTATAATGGACATGCTTTGTGCCCACCACAGTGTTGACGTGCAGTGGGGCAACCACGACATACTGTGGATGGGTGCCGCAGCCGGAAGCGACCTTTGTATTGCCAATGTTTTAACCATTGCCCTAAAGTACCGCAACACAGATATGTTAAAAGACGGATATAATATTGACCTGCGACCGCTGGAAGAATTTGCAGCCAAAACATACAGCGGGGTTAACTGCAGCCTTTTTGTGCCAAGGGAAACCAACCAAGAAAATAAAGACATTGCCCAAACCGCCCTTATTGCCCAAATGCACAAGGCTGTTACCGTTATTATGTTTAAGCTGGAGTGCCAGTTTGTAACCCGAAACGAGGACTTTGGCATGGCCGGCCGCTGTGTTTTGCCAAGGGTGAATTTTTTGGCGGGAACGGTGGAGATAAACGGTGTAGATTACCCACTGAAGGACTGCGACTTCCCGACGGTGGACCCGGCGGACCCCACTGCCTTAACCGAAGAGGAACTTACCCTTGTGCGCAGTTTGCGCAAAAGTTTTACCGGAAGTGAGCGCCTGGCCCGCCACACCGCCTTTTTGTATGAAAAGGGAAGCATATATAAAATTGAAAACAATGTGCTTATGCTGCACGGCGCCCTGCCCATGGAAGGGAACGGAACCTTTACAAAAGTTACCTTTGGCGAAAAGCAGTACGCCGGTAAGCGCCTTATAGAATACTGCGAAACAATGGCCCGCCAGGCTTATTTTGCCCCACCTGCCAGCAAAGAACGCCAGCGGGGCCTTGACTTCATGTGGTATTTATGGAGCGGCCCAAAGTCTCCGCTTTTCGGCAAAGATAAAATGGCCACCTTTGAACGCCTTTTAATAGCAGATAAAAACACCCACACCGAGCGCAAAGACGACTACTACCGCTACACAGACTCAGAGACGGTGGCAAAAATTGTGCTGGAAGAGTTTGGCCTGGACCCTGCAAAAAGCCACATTGTACATGGCCACATACCGGTTAAAGCCAGCCGCGGTGAAAGCCCCATTAAAGCAGGGGGCCGGGTTATTATGATAGACGGTGGCTTTAGCAAAGCGTACCAACCCACAACGGGTATAGCGGGTTACACCATGGTTTACACCAGCCGCGGCATCTCGCTTCGCAGCCATGCCGCCTTTGAAAGCCTTGAAAAAGCCGTGCGTGAAAACCAGGATATCCATTCAACCGTATATGTATTTGAACACCATAAAGCGCGCCTGCTTATAAAAGACACAGACGAAGGCGCAAGAATTGAGGATGAACTGAAAGCACTTTACCAACTGGCGAAAGCCTATGAAACCGGCGCGTTGCCGGAAGGCGATTTTCAACAGCTACAAAAGGTTTTGGAGATATAAAACATGGCAATTTTAAATTTCGGTTCATTGAATATAGACAAAGTTTACACGGTTGCCGCCATTGCCCGCCCGGGTGAAACAGTGCAGAGCATTGCATACAACATTTACCCCGGCGGCAAAGGGCTGAACCAAAGTATTGCAGCTGCCTTTGCCGGTGCAAAAGTTTACCATGCCGGTAAAATTGGTGAAGACGGCAGTGTTCTAATGGCTGCTTTGGCACAGGCCGGGGTAGATGTAAGTTACCTGCTTACATCTACCGGCCCATCTGGCCATGCGGTAATACAGGTAGCAAAAAACGGCCAAAACAGTATTGTGCTGCACGGCGGTGCCAACTGGGAGGTAACCCTCGAAGAGGTAGATGAAATTTTATTGCAGTTTGGCCCGGGTACCACATTGCTTTTACAGAATGAAATTTCCTGCCTGCCGTACATTCTGGAAAGCGCAAAAGAACAAGGTATGCCGGTTGCGCTAAACCCTTCGCCCATAAGCGAGCAGCTTTTGGCCACCGACCTTTCCAGTGTGGGGCTTTTTATTTTAAACGAAATTGAAGGCGAGGCGTTAACGGGGCAAAGCCAGCCCAAGGCTATCTGCAAGGCCCTTTGCGCAAAAGCCCCCGGGTGTGAAGTAGTGCTTACCCTTGGTGGGCAAGGGGCGGTATACTACACCGAAAGAGAAAAAGAAGTGTATATAGAACAAAAGGCCTTTCAGGTTAACGCCACAGACACCACTGCGGCAGGCGATACCTTTACCGGCTATTACCTTGCGGCTGTAACCGCCGGCAAAACACCTGCCGAGGGGTTGGAGCTGGCTGCTAAAGCCGCTGCAATCTCTGTAACACGGGCGGGGGCCGCTGCCTCAATACCGGCACTAACTGAAGTGGAGGCTGCCGTTTTATAAATTTTGCAGGCCGCTGCAAAAATTTCAGCGGCGTTGAAAACAGTAAAATTACGGGCATAATAAATTTTTATTTAAATAAAAAACAAAGCCACATAAAGGAGGTTTTATGAGCGACTGCAACCAAAACTGTGCTGCCTGCGGTGAAAACTGCCCTTCGCGCAGTGCTGCTCAAAATTTTTTAGAAGCGCAAAACCAGTACAGTGACATAAAGCATGTAATTGGTGTTGTAAGCGGCAAAGGCGGCGTTGGCAAAACAATGGTTACAGCAATGCTTGCCACCCACATGAAGCAGCTTGGCTACAGCGTTGCCCTGCTTGACGCAGATATAACCGGCCCTTCTGTTCCGAGGGCCTTGGGGCTTACAGGCAGGGCGAAAAGCGATGAAATTGGAATTTACCCTGTAATTACAAAGGGTGGAATAAAAGCTGTTTCCGTTAACCTGCTTTTGGAAAACCCAGAAGACCCTGTTGTATGGCGGGGCCCGGTAATTGCAAGCGCTGTAAAGCAATTTTGGGGTGATGTTATATGGGGCGAAGTGGACTATATGTTTATAGATATGCCCCCCGGCACAGGCGATGTACCGCTGACGGTATTTCAAAGCCTGCCGCTTACCGGCATTGTTATTGTAACCACCCCGCAAAGCTTAGTTGCCATGGTTGTGGAAAAGGCGGTGCGCATGGCCCAGATGATGAATGTGCCGATACTGGGCATTGTTGAAAACATGAGCTACCTTGAATGCCCCGACTGCCAAAAGCATATACAGGTTTTTGGCGACAGCCATGTTGATGATATCGCCGCAAAATACGGCCTTAAAGTTTTGGCTAAAATGCCCATAAACCCAGCTTTTGCAGCAGCGGCAGACGCAGGCTTGGTTGAAGAGTTAGACACAGGCGCCCTCAAGGTGGCAGGTGAAGTACTGGCCGCTATGTGAAGTAATTATAAAAACAAATTCCAAAAGCACCCATATAAAGATATGGGTGCTTTTGGCTAGCTGGTGTAAAAACCGCTAGCTTTGCCGGTGAATTACCTCACTGGCAAAGGCGGCAAGTATCTGGTGAAGTGAGAGCTATCTCGTGAGTTAACAAGTTTATTTCACCCGCCGGCAAAGCAGCAATTACCCGTTTACAGGTGGTGGCATGGGGTGCAGGTTAAAAATATTCAATACGCCTTGAGGCGTGTACCCCTGCCAGCACCTTTACGGCTTATTCAAACCTGCTGCTTAGCCGTAGGTTATGAGCGTTTTGTAAACCGGGGCAAGGCTTAACCGGGCAAATGTTCTTTGGCTGCACAGCGGGGATCTTAGCGGCGGGAATAATGTTTTTATTTTATAAAAGTGTTGACAAAATTAGTGCGCAGGTATAATATAAAGGTATAGTTAGTTATAACTAACTATACCACATACCCGCCCCACTGCAAAACGCAAAGCTTGCATTTAACCGCCTGTTTGCCACAGGCGGGGTTACCTTTACAATATCCTCCTACTTTTATCTACTTACTTTCAGGCTGTATACATTTTACGTTTTGCGGTGGGCAGGCGGGCAACAAAAAAGGGGGCGGTTTTATGGCTGCATTGGTTTTTTGCACTGTGGTGCTACTTGTTTGCGGCAAGCTTAAAGCAATTTGCAAAGCGGCAGCAATAAAACAAAGTGCCGGTAAAGAAGACCCCGACAACAAACATTTTGCAATGCAGGCGGGCGTTATATGAGGCCGGGCGTTGTGCCAAAGAATAAAGTACAAAAAGCAGGTGCACTTTGCGCCGGTATATTAAAAACGGCAGGGTAAACCCTGCCGTTTTTAATATACGGCGGTGTTTATGAGTGCTGTGTGATAAAAAAATTTATAGCTATATGTTATAAAAATTTTGCAGTAATAAGCCCTTGGCAAACGAATTTTGGCAAAAATAGAAAGCGGCTGCGCACTGCAAAGCGCTATGGTTTAGGCTCCGCTACATGCTTGCCGTAACCAGCTTATTGCTGGCCGCTGCCTTTACTGCGTTCTTGTTGTCGTCTCTGCTGCTGCCCGCTTGCCGTTACCAGCTTATTGCTGGTCGCTGTCTTTGCTGCGTTCTTGCTGTTGCCGCTGCCGGCTCTCAATTGTATTTTCTATTTCCAGCTTACCTTTACTGTTTGCCTTTACCAGCTTATTGCTGGTCGCTGTCTTTGCTGCGTTCTTGCTGTTGCCGCTGCCGGCTCAC
>JAVBRS010000030.1:0-3053 GCA_031547715.1 Oscillospiraceae bacterium | reverse complement strand
ATATTTTTAAAAACTTGTATTGTACCACAATATTTTTTGAAATAAAGTATTTTTAAAAAGTTTTTTCCATTTTACGGAAGCGGGCAGCAGCATTTTGCAGCACCGCCCTTAAAGGCATTTTGGTACAATAAATAAAAATTAAACACCCTTGCAAGGGTGTTTAATTTTAACAGCTTCAAACAGCGCCACCGGCGTTTTATTTTACTGTGCGCATGCCCATTTGGTTTTGCCGTATTAAGGCAAAACAATTATATCTTTTGTAAAGGCATTAAGCACTTCACAGCCGGTTTCGGTAACCAACACCAAATCCTCCACCCGCACACCGAAGTTACCCGGCAGGTAAATACCCGGCTCCACAGAGAACACCATACCGGGCTTTGCAATGACATTTTCAGAAGCCGAATTGTCCGGCGGCTCATGCACCTCCAGCCCGATGCCGTGGCCAAGCCTGTGGGTAAAGTATTTGCCGTAACCGGCATCTTCAATGTATTTGCGGGCAATGCCGTCAAATGTGCACATGGGCAGCCCGGGTTTTATGGCCGCCTCCGCTGCAAGGTTTGCATTTTTCACCGTTTCGTATACCTTGCGCTGTTCCGCCCCCGCCTCTTTAAAAAATACGGTTCTGGTCATGTCGCACCAGTAAAGCGGCGCCGGTATTGAAATGTCTATAACAATACTGTCGCCCGGTTTGAGCACCGTTTTATCCGGGCCGTGGTGCGGGTCTGCACCGTTTGGGCCGAAGCTCACAATAACATCCTCTGTTTTGCCGGTGGTAAGGCTTGCATATTTTTGTAAAATGGCCTTGGCAATTTCCTCTTCTGTTGCCCCACCTTTTACAGCGCTAATTGCAAAGGCCATAACGTCGTCGTTCATGCGGCTGGCCCTGCGCATTTCATCAATTTCAGCCGCATCTTTACACATTCTGGCATCATCCACCGGGGCAGAGCCAAGACAAACCAAACTGTGCGGGCAAGCTTCCATTAAACCTATGGCAAACTTGGCGGGCCAAAATTTATCAACGCCTATTTTGCCTTTTTTAACCGCAGCTGCAAGGCCCGCCAGCGCAATATCTGTGTCTTTGTGGTACACCACCGGCAGCCCGGCTTGCACCGCCGTGCCAAACAGCTCATTTGCAAAAACAGTGGCTGTCCCATCAACATTCAGGTATAGAACATACAACCGTTCACCCGGGTGCGGCCACACCCCCGTAAGGTAGAAATAAGACGCCGGTGAGCTTACAATAATCTGCTCCAACCCGGCCGCCTGCATATTGGCGTATACTTTTTCAATGCGCGCTTTATACATGTGGCATGCCCCTCTCTTTTTTTAATATTATACACAAGGCCCGGCGGCAGGGCAAGGTGGTACGCCCACATATGCAGGAATATAAATTTATGGTATAGTTTAAGTTGTAGTTTTTTTATTTTACCGGGGGTGTGCTGTGAAAAAGGGCATTAAATACATTGCTGCCGTGGTTTTGGCGGTTATTGTTTTGGCAGGTGCGGTCGGGGGTTATTCATACGCTGCACAAAAAAACCAAAGCTTTGTTTTACCAACCGTAACTTTAAATGGCCACATGCTGCAAAACAACGGCTGTACATGGCACCAACCTGTATTTTTTGGCCTTTTTTATAAAAGCTTTACTACCGTGTACGACCTTGCGCTGCCACAGCCGTTTACAGTTAGTGAAAATGCGTTGGCCATTGAAGTTACGCAGGAGTTTAAAACCACCGTAACCATTACAAACGGCAACGGCACAGTGTTTACCAGCAGCGCTGAAGAACTTGCAAATTTTACATTTACTGCAAACGGCGACTACAGTGTGAGTGTGCTGCTGGAGCGGAAAAAAACGGCAGGGCAGGCCTACGGCACCATTAGCTATTGGGGCGCCTTGCATGTTGACATTAAGCCTGCCTTTACCCTTTTTGCCGCAAGTGTGCCCCAGGGGGATATTTTCACTCTGCAGGTTACAAACCTTTTTGCGGGGCAAAGCCCAAGCGCCACCAGTGGCCTTGGCGCCGTGCACTTTGTGCTGGCTGCAAACGGGTATGCGGCATACATACCCGTTGCTTACAACCGCAGCCCCGGCAGCTACCCCCTTGCCGTTAGCGCCGGCGGTGAAAGCTATGAAACCACCTTGACGGTGACCGCCAGAGAATTTGAAGTGCAGTACATGGAAATTGAGCAAAGCACCTATGACAACACTGCCGGCAGTGCCACGGCAAGCACCGAATACCGCACGGCAATTTACCCCTTGTACGACCTGGCAGATGAAACCCAGTACTGGAGCGGGCCATTTCTGCAACCTGTGCAGGCCAGGGTTTCCACTGAATACGGCCTTTACCGCTATGTGAACGGCCAATACTCAGAGCGGCACAGCGGTATAGACTTTGCCGCTGACGGCGGCACCCCTGTGCTTGCCCCGGCAAACGGCCGCGTTGTGTTCAGCGGGTTTTTACAACTCTCCGGCAACACCATTGTGGTTGAACACGGTGGCGGCATGAAAAGCTTTTTCTTCCATATGAGCGGGCGAGAGGCAGAACTTGGGGATATGGTGGAGCGGGGCCAGGTTATAGGCTATGTTGGTGCAACAGGCTACGCCACCGGCGACCACCTGCACTACGAAGTGAAAATTGGTAGCCAAAGTATTAACCCCTGGCTTCTCTTCAGCGGTGAAAGCTCTGTTTTTTCCGCACCGGCTGCGGTTGATATATTAAATTAAAATATAAGTAAACCCGGCAGGGCCGGCGGCATTGCTTAAACAATAACCCCAGGCGGGCAAGTTTGCCCGCCTGGGGTTTTAATTGCCTTAACGGCAGTGCTACTAAAGCTTTGTTGTGTATAACGCGCATTTTCAGCATTTTACCTGAAAGGGAAAGGCCGTGTAGCGCTTTTATCTTCGGCTTTCATTTTTTTGCACTGCCGGCCTGCACCGCCAAATGGCCACGGCAATTTTAAAACAGTGCCATTTGGCCCGTATGTTTTGCTTTGCACTTTGCTGCGTGGCACAATTTATTGCAATACAAAGGTTTTGGGGGGTGCTTGCGCTAAGG
>JAVBRS010000132.1:0-3636 GCA_031547715.1 Oscillospiraceae bacterium | reverse complement strand
TTAAAAAAATAAAGTTTATATATATGCTGGCAATATAAACTTAAAAAACGGCATAAGGCCATATGCAGCGCCGGCATAAAGCCCATTTTGCCCATAATATTACGCCTGCACCAAAAAGGAATATATTAATAAAGAGGCAGGCAATTTAACCGCCTGCCAACAGGTCAACAGGTGCACTTTACCTGGCGGGCTGCTCCAGTGCAACAATATTCCAGTTCACACCGAATTTATCTGTTGCGGCGGCATGAAATACACTGTAGAAGGTATCTGTTGGGGGCAGTGTTACGGTGCCGCCTTCACAAAGAGCGCTAAAAATGGCCGCCGCCTTTTCCCCTGTGGGCACAGAGACAGCCAGCTTAATATTTTCACCTTTGGCAACAGGTACTGCTTCATCTGCAAACCACATATTAGTGCCGCAAACTTCCATTTCGCCGTGCATAACCCATGTTCGCAGCAGCTCCGGCGGGGTTTTTGAGCCCTCCGGCATGTAGTCTCCGTAATTCATAATTTTCATTTCACCACAGGGGAAAACGGCGCGGTAAAATTCAAGTGCGGCGTTGCAGTTACCGTTAAAGGTAAGGTATGGTGTTACCATTTCAAATTCTCCTTGCTTTATAATCAGGTAATATCAAAACAATTGCGCATTTAAATATTTTGCCTTTTTAAACATGGGGTCAGTCTGCCTCGCGCATGGCAGCCAGTTCTTCACTGTTGAAAAGAAATGTGCCCTCACCCGCAAGAATACAGGTGAAAGACGCCTGCCTGCCGGTTGTTGGCAGGTAAACTACCAAGGCCATACGCCCGCCAGGCTTATGGGCGGCCAGTATATCAACTAAATCTGCCGGGGTTGTAAGGGGGCGGCCTGCTGCCTCAAGCAGCACCGCGCCCACTGTAATGCCATGGGCAAGCAAAGGGCTTTTGGGGGTAATTTCCGTAATGTAAAGGCCATTCTCAGGCAGGCCCGCCGCTGCTGCGGCGCCTGCGCCTATTGCCTGTACACTAACCCCTAAAAAGGCCCTTTCAGGGGGGGCACCGGTGGCAAGCAGGGTGTCAATTACAGGCTTTGCAGTGCTTATGGGTATGGCGTTCCAAAGGCCGCCTTCACCGTTTGCGCAAATGCCCACAACGTAACCGTAGCGGTTTACAACAGCACCGCCGGCAGCCCCGGTAAAAGATGAAAGCTGCAGGTATGAGGAGAGGGCGGTGTCGCAGTTTAATGAAAGCGGGGTTTCAACGCTGCTGACTATGCCCTCTGCCACAAGAAAGCCGGTGCCGCCCGGGTTTGTGAGAACAACGGCACGCTCGCCTGTGGCGGTGGCGTTACCCACGGCAAAAGTTGGCAAAACCAAATTCCCCACATCTATTCGCAGCAGGCACAGGCCGGAGGCCTCGTCTACCGCAACGGTGTTTGCAAGGTAGCTTGTTCCGTCGCTCAGGGTAACGCTAATAATATCTGCCTGCAGTGCGGTGGGGTAGTACGTTGCAAGGTAACCGCCGTCATTAACCACCATGCCGCTGGCTGCATAAATAGGGGCAGGGTTGCCGGTGTTGTACCCGCATACCCCCACAATACTTGGTGAGACAAGGTAGGCAATTTGTGCGGCAGATATGGATGCGGTGTCGCTGCTTTCTTCAAGGTTGGGCTGCTCCAAAAGGGGCAGGCCTTGGTCTGCCGGCGGGGTATAACTGGCGCTGGGGTGCACACCGTTATTTAAAAACTTGGCAATATACCCGCCCATGCTAACCACAAAAACAGCAATTAGAAAAAAGGCAATTGCAGAGCCCAGTATATATACCCGCGGGTTTTGCCCTGTGGTGTCTTTCACCGGTTGGTCGCTTAAAGGCGGCGGTGCGCTGTGGTCAATGCTGAAGCGGTGTTCCACAACTTCGTCAGTGGAAAACGGCTTTTCCGTGTTGCGCTGCAGTTCCTCAGGGAAAAGGCCCGGCTGGTTTTGCGTTTCTTTTTCTGTCATAAATACTCCACCTCCTGTTCCAAAGATGGGCTGCCGATGGGCAGTATGCCTTTTTTTGCCTCCAGGTCACGCTGGGTTCTATCCTTCGAGCCGGAGGGCAGGCTGAAGGTAAACTGTGTAAAAACATTTAATTTCGAGCGCACCATAATGTCGCCGCCGCTTTGGTTTAAAAGCTTTTTGCATATATAAAGGCCAAGGCCGCTGCCTGCTGTGTTTATACCGCGGCTTTTGTCCGCTTTGTAAAAGCGGTCAAACACATAGGGGACATCATCCTTGGCAATGCCGCTGCCGGTGTTCATAACGGAAACATATACAGCGCCGCCCTTCTCGGTAACGGCCAGGGTTATTGTGCCGTTTTGCGGGGTAAATTTAATGGCGTTATCTATTAAATTATAAACCACCTGGTACACAAGGTCAGGGTCTGCCAGCACGAAAGTTTTACTGGGGCTAAGCCCTTTTACGGCAATGTTCTTCTCCTCAATGCGCTGTTCCTGCCCAAGGGTTACACTTACAATTGTCTGCCATATATCATAGGCTTTTATGTTCTGGCCGGCGTTGCCGCTCTCAAGGCGGCTAACGTCCAGCATGCTGCGTGTTAAGCGTGAAAGCCTGCCCACCTCTTGAGACACAATTTGCAGGTAGCGGCCTTGCTGCTCCGGGGGTATGGTGCCGTCAAGTATGCCGTCAACAAAGCCTTTTATGCTGGTCATGGGGGTGCGCAGCTCATGGGCAATGTTGTCCACAAAGGCGCTGCGGCTTTCTTCGTTGTTCTCAAGGTTTTGTGCCATGTTGTTAAAGGTAAGGGCCAGCTGTGCAATTTCATCGTCGCCGCTGGCGGGTACCCTAACCGCAAAATCTCCTTGGCCAAATGCCCGTGCGGCGGTGGCCATTAGCCGCAAGGGCTGGGTAATACGCTGTGAAAGCCAAACAGAGAGCAAAGAGGAAAAGAAGAGCATAAGCCCCGTGGAGATTAAAAACATTGACATTAGGTCTGTTAAAAAAACAGTTAAGGAAGCTGAAGAAGAAGAGGCAAATAATATGCCAATCAAGTCGCCATCCTTTGTTATGGCGGGCATGCCAACCGTGTAGTAAGGCCCGCTATATATGCCGGAGAGCGTGCCGCTCTCCACCACCAGCCCTTCGCGCAGAGCGCTTGTCATAAGTTCTTTGGGTATGGTGTAGCTTGTGTGCACACAGTTGGCCCCCTCACTGCAAAGCACCACCTGGCCGTTGCTTTGGGCCAAAAACAACACAGAGTCTGAGGTGCGGGAAATTAGCGAAAACGAGGCGCTTAAAGCAGCCCTGTTAAGGTAGCCGCCGCTGGCGTAGTCATCCTGCAAAAGCTCGCTTGCAACTGCAATACTTGCGGCAAGGGTCTGTTGGCGCTCGTTGCGGAAGTACTGGGATGCAAAAAAAAGCAAACTAACACCCAAAAGCAGGGTGCTGGCTACAAGAATAGCGGCGGTTGCTTTAAAAAAACGGGTGGCAATTCTGCTTTGCATAAGGCGCCTCGTACAAAAGTTTTATATGGAAAGGGCCTGCCGGCGGGCACTGTGGCGGTGTTACGGGCCCCAACACTGGCGGCCCGGGGGCTTCGGCCCAAAATACGGGCTGTTGCAACCAACCGGCATAATGTTTGCAGCCTTAGTGCGGCCCGGGTACG
>JAVBRS010000108.1:0-4516 GCA_031547715.1 Oscillospiraceae bacterium | reverse complement strand
GGCAGGCGTGGCGGCAACCCTGGCAAAACAATGTAAAGCGAAGGCCCGGGCCGTCGGTAATACTCTCCGGCACAATGCCGGCAATGCGTAAAAGGGCCATTTAAAATTCCCCGGCTGTTTGGGCCGGTGCACCCGCTGCGGAGGGGTGGTTTTGGCCGCCGGCCATATCGTGCTTAACACGGTCTTTTTCTTCGGCCTGTTTTGCGTTGTTCCAGCGGTCCATGGTGCCCACAAGGTAGCCGGTAATGCGGCGTATGCGCTCAAACGGCACTCCTTCGCCAACAGTGCTGTCGTCGCCTGTTTCAAGGCCGTGCTTAACACGGTCCTTTTCCTCGGCTTGTTTTGCGTTGTTCCAGCGGTCCATGGTGCCCACAAGGTAGCCGGTAATGCGGCGTATACGTTCAACGGGGGCACCCTCGCCATCTCTGCGGCCGCAGCCGGGGCATTCGTCACCTATAATGCCGTTATAACCGCAAACCGGGTCTCTGTCTACCGGGTGGTTAATGCTGCCGTAGCCCACGCCTGCGTCGTGCATGGCACGCACAATTGCCTCAAACGCTTCAACATTCTGGGCGGTGTCGCCGTCAAGCTCAACGTAAGATATATGCCCGGCATTGGTGAGGGTGTGGTAAGGGGCTTCAATTGCAATTTTGTCAAATGCGCCAATGGGGTAATACACCGGCACATGGAAACTGTTTGTGTAATACTCTCTGTCTGTAATGCCGGGCAGCACACCGTACTTTTTGGCGTCTATGCGCACAAACCTGCCGGAAAGCCCTTCCGCAGGGGTGGCAAGCAGGCTGAAATTAAGGCCGGTAAGCTCTGCTTTGCGGTCTAAAAAGTCTCGCATATAACCGACAATTTCAAGGCCTTTGCGGCGTGAGGTTTCACTTTCGCCGTGGTGTTGGCCGTAAAGTGCCACAAGCACCTCTGCAAGGCCTATAAACCCAACAGACAGTGTCCCGTGTTTCAGCACTTCGCCAACTTCATCGTCCGGGCCAAGGTTTTCAGAGCCAAGCCATACCCCCTGCCCCATGAGGACCGGGAAATTGCGCACGGTTTTTTTGCTTTGAATGGCAAACCTGTCCAGCAACTGGCCGCAGGCCAGCTCTAGGTAATGGCGCAGGCTCTCATAAAAAGCAGCTTCGTCGCCGTTTGCCTCAATGGCAAGGCGGGGCAGGTTAATAGATGTAAAAGACAGATTGCCGCGGCCGTAGCTAACCTGGTGCTCAGGGTCGTAGCTGTTTGCCATAACACGGGTGCGGCAGCCCATGTAACAAATTTCAGTTTCCGGTTGCCCTTCTTTGTAATATTGCAGGTTAAACGGCGCATCTTGAAAAGAGAAGTTGGGGAACAGGCGCTTTGCGCTTACACGGCAGGCAAGGCGGAACAAATCATAGTTGGGGTCTTCAGGGTTGTAGTTAACCCCTTCTTTAACCCGGAAAATTTGTATGGGGAATATGGGTGTTTCCCCCTGGCCAAGGCCTTGTTCTGTGGCAAGCATAATGTTTTTAATAACCAGGCGCCCTTCAGGGGTGGTGTCTGTTCCGTAGTTTATTGAGCTGAAAGGCGTTTGCGCCCCGGCGCGGCTGTGCATGGTGTTAAGGTTGTGCACCAGCGCTTCCATGGCTTGGTAGGTAGCACGGTCGGTCTCTGCCGCTGCGTTTTTTGCCGCAAAGGCCTGGGCAAGCTTCGCCTGTTCTTCGCTTCCCAAAATGGCGGTTAAAACAGGCAGTTCTTTTGCCTGGTATTCCGCATAATTTTCAAGTGTGGGGTACAGGCCGGTGGTCTCTTCAAGCTCTTTAATGTATGCACGGGCCTGCTTTTCTGTCATTTCAAGGCCGGGGGCAATGTTTGCCGCCATTAAAATATCACAAAACTTGGCAATGTTTTGGGCGTAGCGGCGCTTGTAGGTTTTTGTAACACCTTTTGCAAGGCCGTAGTCAAAGTTGGGCACGCTTTGGCCGCCGTGCTGGTCGTTCTGGTTACTTTGAATGGCAATGCAGGCAAGCGCCGCATAGCTTTGTATGTCGTTGGGCTCGCGCAGGAAGCCGTGCCCGGTTGAAAAGCCGCCGCTGAACAGCTTTATAAGGTCAATTTGGCAGCAGGTGGTGGTTAGGGCGTAAAAGTCAAAATCGTGTATGTGCAAATACCCCTCGGCGTGGGCGGTTGCCTGCTCTTCAGTTAAAAGGTACTTTGCATAGTAGTCTTTCGACGCCTCTGTGCCGTACTTTAACATAACGCCCATGGCGGTGTCGCCGTCCACGTTGGCGTTGTCGCGCTTTATATCGCTGCCTTTTGATGAGGTGAAGGTAAGTTCATCAAAAACCTTCATCAAGTCAGAGTTCATCTCCCGCACGCGGGTGCGGGAAGCGCGGTACAAAATATATTTTTTCGCAGTATCAATACAGCCGGCCCGCATCAGCTCGCGTTCAACCGTGTCCTGTATTTCTTCTACAGTGGGTGGGGCGCTGTCCTCTTCACCGGGGAAAGCGGCCCCAACATTGTACGCAATGGACACTGCCTTGGCGCTGTCCACTTCGCCTGCGGCCTCCATTGCTTTAAGTATGGCGGCGGCAATTTTGCCCTGGTCATAAAGCACTACACGGCCATCGCGTTTAATAATATTGTGTACCATCTTAGCTCCTTCGGCGTTGCTTTTGCATTGCAAACAATTGAAAATGTAAAAAAACAAAGCACTATATATTGTTGGTTTTTGTAGTTATTTATTTTACAGCACAATATATAGTGCGTCAACCGGTATTGCGCAAAAATATAATTCTTGTTAAAACCTACAAAAAAGGTAGTGGTTTTTAGTAATTTGTTGCCGCTTATAAAAAAATTTGATATACTGCAAAAAAAGAGGTGCAAAAATGCCAAATGTTTATTTAGCGCCGTTTATTGTGCTGGCGGGGCTGTTTGTTGTAGTTGTTATAAGTGCAGTGCAGGCATCACGCTTTTCCTGGCGGTGTGGGGGGTGCGGCAAAATTACAAACCCGCCGCTAATGCAGGTGGTGTTTAGCCACCGGGCAGGCAATGCAAAACTTATGCGGTGCCCTGCCTGTAAAAAAAGAAATAAGTTTTTTGCCACAAAAAAACAAAAGTGGCAATAGGGGCAACCCGGCACGCCCAAATGCTGAAGAAATACGCAAAAATATTTATTGGGGGGCACAATGATAATTTACACCATAGGCTTTACCCAAAAAACGGCGCAGCAGTTTTTTACACTTATAAACGGCAGCGGGGCAGAGCTGTTGCTGGACATACGCCTTAACAACACCTCGCAGCTGGCAGGTTTTGCGAAAGGCGCAGACCTTGCATATTTTTTGCCGCAACTTTGCGGGTGTGCTTACAAATACGGGCCGGTTTTTGCCCCCACAAAAGAACTTATGGATGCAGGGCGCGGCAAAAAAATGGCAAGCGAAGAATTTAGTGCAAATTACACTGCCCTTATGAACGAGCGCGGTGCAACCAAAGAATTTTTGGCGCTGACAAAAGGGTATGACAGTGTATGCCTGCTTTGCAGTGAACCCACGGCAGACATGTGCCACCGCGGTGTTTTGGCGGAACTGCTGCAAAAGGCGTTGCCCGGCACCGAAGTGGTGCACCTATAAGTTTACAAAAGGATATAGTACAAACATTGCTTCTAATATATATATAACAATATAAAATCGTTGAAAAGGAGCAAATAATGGAAAACTATAAGCCGATAAACCCGAATGAATGGAACAAAAGCCCTTTTGCCACAGTGGGCAAAACATGGATGCTTGTAACCGCTGAAAAGGGCGGCACCGCCAACACAATGACAGCAAGCTGGGGCGGTTTTGGTATTTTGTGGGGCAAACCGGTAGCATTTATTGTGGTGCGCCCACAGCGCTACACAAAACAGTTTGTTGACGGTGCCGCCGGGTTTTCCCTTTCACTTTTAGGGGAAATGCACCGCAAAACATTGCAGTACCTTGGCAGTACCAGCGGCAGAGATGAAAACAAAATTGAAAAAGCCGGCCTTAGTTTGGCTTACGAAAATGGCATACCTTATTTTGAAGAGGCTGAAACGGTGCTGTTTTGCAAAAAACTTTATGCCGCCCCACTTGAGGAAAACGCCTTTACAGGCAGTGAAATACCCGCTGAAATTTACAAAGACGGCGACTACCACACTTTGTATTTTGCGGAAGTTGAAGGCATTTTTGAACAAGGGTAAAGCGAGCTGGCTTAAAAAGGCGGCAGGCGGTAAGCGCGGGCATTATTTTTTTAACAGGGTTTGCCGCCGCGGCCCGGCTTAAAAGGTGTGCCAAAAAACCTGTTTAAGGCGGCTGCAACACAAAGGCTTAAAAAAGGCAAAGTGCTTTAAAGCACTTTGCCTTTTTGCGGGGCAGCTGCCGGCTGCCAAAGCAGGCCAGTTTATTTTTTGGCTTTGCCTTCCCGGCAGGTAAAGCATTTTAAAAGTTTTGGCAAAGCTTTTCGCCTCATTTTTCAGCTAAAAATAATTTTGCATCAGCGCTGGACAACCCCGCCA
>JAVBRS010000197.1:0-4327 GCA_031547715.1 Oscillospiraceae bacterium | reverse complement strand
ATACGTCTTCGTGGGGCTTCGGTAGTACTGGGAAGGTCGTCCAAAATATGCCTCTCTTTTTTGTTGCGGTGCAGCACCGCATATATTCTTGGCTTTATGTTACCACAGTTCAACTGGCGTGTCAAATTGTCGGCATTTCTAGGCCGCAGCCTGCCGCCGGCAACTTTTTGCGCACTTGCACGCCGGTGCGGGGCCATAGGCCACAAATTTATAACAGCTATTTTCCTTTTTCAGGCAGGTGCTTTTAGGTTGCAGCCTGCATATTTTAGCGGTGGGTTTGCCATAACCTGGCGCCTGTTTACAAAGTGCTTTTTGCCCGCTTACCGCACCAAACGCACACCTAACATAATAAAATGCGCGCGCTTACACAGCCGGGTATTCACACTGCCTGTTATAGTTTTTGCCGGCCGCAAGCTACGTAGCCTGCCGCCGGCAAAAAGTGGCTGGTGTAAATAGCCGGTTTCACTCGCAGTTGCAAAAGCTGCACCTCACACCTGCATTACACCGGCGTAGCCCTTTAAAACCCTTGCGGCGCCCTTCATTTTTGGGGGCCGTAAAAAGCATTGTGGTTTTTGGCAAGCTGCGCAAGGGTAACGGGGTAAAAATTGTTTATGTCCACCCCGGCGTTGTAAGCATTTTTTAAGCTGCGCAGGGTTGATATAGTCGGCTCGCTCTCTCGGTTGTGCACATGCCCGTACACAAGGGTGCTGCCGCGCCGGTCGCCCCACCATTCAACCATAGGGAAGTGGAATAAAACCACCCGTTGCCCTTCGTCGTTAACCTCCGCAAAAAGGCCAACTGTTTTAAAATACCGCTGCAGGTTACAGCGGTTGGTCCAAAAGCGTTCGTGGTTGCCCACCACCAGGTGCTTTTCTCCGTTTAATTTTTCCAGGTAGTATGCAGGGTTCGCCTGCGCGCGTGACATAAAGTCTCCAACTATATAAACTGTGTCTTTCGGGCGCACCTTCTTGTTCCAGCTGTTTATAAGCGCCCTGTCCATATCCTCCACCGTTAAAAACGGGCGGCCGTATTTGCCAATGCTTGCATCGTGGCCAAAATGCAGGTCCGCAGTATAATAAATCATTTGGTGTTACGTTCCTTAATAAAATGGTAGGTAAAATGTTTAGGGTAATATAATAGCATAAGCAAAACCGCATTTCAAATAAAAAGATGTAAAACTGTTTTCCTTGAAGGGAAAATATATTTATATTATAATAATTATACGTAAGGCTACTTTTGAAACCACTTAAAAATATAAATAAACGGAGGCGTATTAAATTGGGTATTATTAAAGCTGCTATTCAAACGGTAACAGGGTCTATTCAAGACCAATTTTTAGAGGTGATTGAAGCTGACGGCATGAATGAAACCACGGTTATGGTACCCGGCGTGCCTGTGCGCAAAGGTGGCAACAAAGGCACCCCCGGCACCGTTTCCAACGGCTCGGTAATTCACGTTGGCAAAAACCAGTTTATGCTGCTGGTAGACGGCGGCAAAATTGTAGATTACTCTGCCGAAGAGGGATATTTCACCGTTGAAAATTCTTCTTTGCCATCTGCCTTCAACGGCGACATGGGCGCCGCCATTGACGAAGCTTTCAACCGTTTTAAATACGGCGGCATTACCCCAAGCGCCCAGCATGTTTACTTTATTAACCTGCAGGAAATTAAAGGTATACGCTTTGGCACCCGCACACCGCTGAATTACTTTGACAACACCTATAACGCAGAGCTGTTTTTAAAAATGCACGGCAGCTACTCTGTTAAAATTACCAACCCCTTGCTTTTCTACGCTGAGGCACTGCCTCGCGGCTTGACAAAAGTGGATATTGCAGACATGAACGAGCAGTTTATGAACGAGTTTTTGCAGGCGCTTACCGCCACAATAAACCAAATGTCCGTTGACGGTGTGCGCATTTCACACCTGGCAAGCAAAAGCATGGAACTTTCAAAATATATGGCATCCGTGTTGGATGAAGAATGGCGCGCCGCCCGCGGCATTGAGGTACAAAGCGTTGCCATTGCGGGCATTGCCTATGACGATGAGAGCCAAAAACTTATTAACATGCGCAACCAGGGCGCCATGATGGGCGACGCCGCCATACGTGAGGGTTATGTACAAAGCGCCGTTGCAAAAGGCATTGAAAACGCAGGCTCTAACTCAGCGGGTGCAGGCGCAGGCTTTGTTGGTGTCAACATGGGGCTTAATGCAGCCGCCGGTGTCGGCAGTTTCAGCGCTGCAAACAATGCCCAAATGGCACAAGAAACTGAAAAGAATACATGGGCTTGCACCTGCGGCCAGAAAAATAGCGACAGCGCTGCTTTTTGCAGCAGCTGCGGCACACCGCGGGCAACCGGCTGGGCCTGCAGCTGCGGGCAAACAAACAACGGCGCTTTTTGCACCGCCTGCGGCAAGGCAAAGCCCGCCAAAAAAAGTTGTGCCGCCTGCGGCAAAAGCGTGCCAGACACCGCTGCTTTTTGCCCCCACTGCGGTAAACAGGTTTAACTAAAGGCGGTTGCAGTTTAAACTGCATGCAGGGCAAAATTTTGCTTAGCTGCAGGTGTTTTGCCCTTGCTACTGCCGGTGTAAAAGTTGAATTACATAAAATAACCCTTAATTTGTTTAAAAAAACGGAGGTACGCCTTTTTGCCCACCATTGCATATAAGTGCCCCAACTGCGGCGGTGAAATTACCTATGCACCTGGTAAAGGCAGTTTTACCTGCCCATATTGCGAGAGCCACTTTACTGAAGAAGAAATTAGCACTGCCACCCCCTTACAGAGCGCCGACAGGCGGGAGTTTGCGCCCCCGCCTGAAAACCGGCAAACCACCCCTGCAAACGCTGTTTTTTACAGCTGCCCTTCCTGCGGGGCTGAAATTGTAACCGACGAAACAACCGCCGCCAGTTTTTGCTATTATTGCCACAGCCCTGTAATATTATCCGGCAGGCTAAGCGGTGAATGGGCGCCGAATATGATTGTGCCTTTTGCCATTGACAAAGAAACGGCCAACAAAACTTTTTTGGCTTGGTGCCGTAAGCGGCGTTTTTTACCGCGGGCGTTTTTTAATTCTTCTCAGCTTGAAAAGCTTTCCGGCGTGTACTTCCCCACCAGGGTGGTGGACACAAAGGTTGCCACGGATTTTACCGCTAATGCAACCAATGTGCGCAGCTGGCAGGCGGGCAACACACGCTACACCGAAACCCGCAATTACCGCCTGGAGCGCACAGGCGAAGCGGAGTTGCAGGACCTTACCTATGCTGCATTAAACCGCGACGACGCCCGTTTAACGCAGGGCATTTACCCCTATGATATTGAGAAGGCCATACCGTTTAACATGACCTACCTCTCAGGCTTTTTGGCAGAGCGGCGCAACTTGAACCGTGAGGATATTGACCCGAGTTTTGAGCAGGACGTGCAAAAGCTTACAAGGGCGTTGTTGCAAAACACAATTGGCGGGTATGGCAGTGTGCAGCCGCTTAACTACAGCGCCATACCCTTGGAAGCGGACTGGCAATACACATTGCTGCCGGCATGGGTTTTAACCTACCGCTATAAAGAAAAAACTTATTATTTTGCACTAAACGGGCAAACCGGGCAGGTGTTTGGTACCCTGCCCATTTCCGGCGGGCGGCTTTTCGGCCTTTTTTGCGGTGTAAGCGGTGTTTTGTTTGCGCTGCTTACCGCATGGGGGTATTTTGCATGGTAAAAAAAATTTTTTCGTTTTCTCTTTGCTTGTTTCTTGCTTTTTGCCTTGCATTGCCGGTGTTTGCAGCATTTGAAGGCAGCCGTGTTTTTGATGACGCAGGCCTTTTGACCGAAGAAGAAGCTGCCGCACTGGACGCGCGTATTACCAGTGTTAAAGCCAGCGAAAACCTGCCTTTTGACATTGTTATTTTAATTGCGCAAAACACCGCAGGCAAAGAGATGGAAGCCTTTGCCGACGATTTTTACGACTACCATGAAAACGGCTTTGGCGTTGGAAGTGATAACAGTGGTGTTATGCTTGTAATTGATATGGAAGAGCGCTATGTATATATTTGTACAACAGGGGCCGGCATTGACTATTTTACCGACAGCCGAATTGAAGACACCCTTGACTACATTTACCGTGACCTGCAAAACGGCAGCTACTACAGTGCCCTTAACACTTTTATAACGCAGTGCATTTATTACGCAGATGAAGGTGTGCCAAACGGCCAGTACCAGTACGACAACAGCACCGGTGAAATTGTTGACCGCTACCGCAGCATAACCCCTGAAGAGCTTGGCTTCAGTGCAGTGGTTAGCGTAGCTGTAGGGCTTTTGGCGGTGGGGTTTGTTTTTGC
>JAVBRS010000119.1:0-3908 GCA_031547715.1 Oscillospiraceae bacterium | reverse complement strand
CATATTAAATTAAAAAACAACATAGGAATGCCAAAACCACCAGAACAGGAACGATGAGCGAGCTTTTTGTATAATATGGGTTATAACAGTAAACAAAAGAACGGAGGGGCGTATATGCAGGTAGTTGTGGTGAAAAGCCCACGCTTTTTAAGAGGCATTTTAAAGAAAATATTTAAAATAAGGGTAAATTAAGTTAATAACAATACCTGTGCGGGGCCGAATTTACTTTCGGCCCCGCATAACTTTGCGCATTTAAACATATATCTTTCAAAAAAGCACAAGAAAGGAGACGCCGCTGTATGGAGCTGAAGCTATACAAAGATACACTGCAAAGCAGCGAAATTGTTTGCAGCCAAAAGTATGAGCAACCGGTTGAAATTGAAGTTTTAATACCGGAATACCTACCGGCCGTTTTTAAAATTGTAAAAACCATAGCAACACCAGTTGTGTTGCAAAAACAAGTTTCCGGGGGCCGCTACGCCATAGATGGCTACATTCGTGTAACCATGTTGTACCAGCCGGAAGGTGAAGAGGGTATATGTGCCATTGAGCAGAAAATGCCGTTTCAAAAGCAGTTTGAAATGAAACAGGGGCCATATAGCAACCATTTTGGTGAAGTAAGCGGTGAGATAGGCTATTTAAATTGCAGGGCTGTAAATGGGCGCCGGGTGGATATTCGCGGTGCATATTACTTTAGCCTGCGCGTTTTTGGGCAGATAGCAGGCGAGGTTGCAACAGCGGCAGTAGGCCAGGGCATATGCCAAAAAAGCGAAGCGGTGACTGCAACCGCCCTTTTGGCGCAAGGTGATAAGCAGTTTACAGTTGAAGGTGAGCTGCTGTTTGCATTTACCCCGGAAAGTATTTTGTACACCCATTGTATTGCGAATGTAAATGAGGTGCGGATAGTTGGCGGCAAGGCGGTTGCAAAAGGTGAAATAAAGGCTGAAGTTACCTACCGCACGGCAGCAAGCTCAGAACTGCAAAAAGCAAAAACCACAATACCCTTCAACCAGATAGTGGATATTGACGGCCTGAGCGACGGTTGCCGGCCGGTTGCAAGTGCTGACGTTCCGGGTTGCACATTGGCGGCAGACGGTGACAACGGAACTGTTACCGCAACTTGCATTTTAAGCCTGCGCATGTACAAAGAAACCGAGCATTACATTTTAAAAGATGTATTCTCCACTAGGAACGAAACTGAAGTGCACAGAAAAAATATTTACACAGACACTTTACAAGATTCATTTCAGACTGCCGTTGAGGTAAAAATGGGCGGCAATTTACCAGATGAACATATTGAAATTATTGAGTGCCTTGTTACACCATTTGCACCGGAGCTTATTGAAGAGGACGGGCGCTTGGCGGTGCGGGGTAAGGTGGCGGCCCATTTAATATGCCGTAATGCCTTGGGTGAAATGGAGTGTTACGACAAGGTTACAGAATATATACTGCCAAAACGCTACCGCGGCACACTTGAAGACACCAGCCTTATGGCGGCGGTGCACCTGGTTGAGAAAACTGCAGAGAAAAACGGTGCTGAGGCGGATGTAAATATAACGCTTGGAATAGATGGCGAGATTATAGGCCGTACAATGCGCCAGGTTGTAGAAGGCATTGAAGAGCTTGGTGCATATGAAGAAGAAAACGGGCGTGCGGCGCTGGTTATTTACTATGCGCAAAAAGGTGAAGAAATTTTTTACATAGCAAAACATTACCATGCAAACCCGGAAGACATAGCAAAGCTGGCAAATTTAAGCGGTGACCTTATTGAAGAAGACTGCCAGCTGTTAATCCCGGCGGCGGAATAGAGGAGGCGGAAAATGGCAGACAATATTTACAAAGACATTGCCAAAAGGTGCGGCGGCAATATATACCTGGGTGTTGTTGGGCCGGTGCGCACCGGCAAAAGTACTTTTATAAAGCGCTTTATGGAACAGTTTGTGCTGCCCGGTATTGAAAACGAAGCGGTGCGAAACCGCGCGGTGGATGAACTGCCTCAGTCTGCGGCGGGGCGCACGATTATGACAACAGAGCCAAAGTTTATACCGGAGCAAGCCGTGCAGGTGAACTTGGGCGACGGCGTTACAATAGCTACGCGCCTGGTAGACTGTGTTGGTTATATGGTGCCGGGTGCCATGGGCATTACCGAAGACGGCGGCCCAAGGCTGGTTAAAAGCCCATGGTTTGACGAAGAGGTACCCTTTGACGTTGCGGCGGAAACCGGTACACGCAAAGTTATTGCAGAGCATGCCACAATTGGTGTGGTGGTAACTACAGACGGCACCATCAGTGACCTTGGCAGAGAGCAGTATGCAAGTGCTGAAGAACGGATTATATCGGAATTGCAAGAGCTTGGCAAACCTTTTGTAGTGTTGCTGAACTGTACAGAGCCAGGCAGCCCAAGGGCAATTGGCATTGCAGCCGAATTGAGCGCAAAGTATGGAAGCCAGGTGGTGCCGGTTAACTGCACGGCGCTAACAGCTGAGGACATAGCACAAATTTTAAAGGTGGCGCTGTACGCCTTTCCTATTAAAGAGCTGCGTTTTGAGATGCCACGCTGGGTTACAATGCTGGAGGGTGGCCACTGGCTGCAAAGCGCTGTTTATTCTGCGGTTAGCAGCTATGCCGCAGGCCTTAGCCGCATTAACCAGCTTGCCATGCCGGGCGAGGCGATAAGCCTTGTGTGTGACTATGTAAAAGAGGGTAGAATTAATGCCATTGATTTTGGCACCGGTGCCGTGGCGGTTACCCTTGTGCTGGCGCAAGATTTATTTTACCAGGTACTGGGTGAGAACACCGGTTTATCTGTTTACGATGAAGCAAGTTTATTGCCGTGTATAATTAACTTAACAAAAGTGAAAAAACAGTATGAAAAAATAAGAGACGCCTTGGAACAGGTGGAAGCCACAGGTTATGGCATCGTTATGCCTGCAATAGACGAACTTATTTTAGAAGAACCTGAAATTATGCGTCAAGGCGGCAAATACGGTGTGCGCCTGAAAGCCTCTGCCCCAAGTATACATATGCTGCGGGTGAATATAGCTACAGAGGTTTCGCCAATTGTAGGCTCTGAAACACAGTCTCAAGAACTGGTTATGAGCATGCTGGAAGAGTTTGAAGAGGACCCGCTAAAAATTTGGGAATCTAATATTTTTGGCAAAAGTTTAAATGAAATGGTGAACGATGGAATGCGCGGCAAACTGATGCACATGCCGCAAGATGCAAGAGAAAAATTGCAAGAGACACTTGAGAGGGTAATTAACGAGGGTTGCCAAGGTTTAATTTGCATTATTTTATAAAAATTGCCAAAGGTTTTATAATGCACAGGTATAGATAAAAATGTTGCATATAAGCGGTGCAGGTAAGCTGCGCCGCTTATATAGTGTAGCCTACCTGGAACGATTGTTGGCGATAAAATTTTACAATAAAAATAATTACAAATGAAAGTTATGAAATGCTGATTTTTTGCCAGCAATTAACATTTTTTAAAACCAGCCAGTTTTATATAGGTGGTAAACGTTTGGTGGGCGGTTAAGCGTTAGGCCTATTATTGAACAGACAGATAAAAATTTTCAAACCCGCCCTGCTTATTATACCTTTCCTTAGAATTGTTGATAACTACACTGGCGAAACAGAGCTGTAAATTATATAAGGCTGCCAATATTTTCATGGTTAAATTATAATATATTATGCATTGGCCCAACCGCCGCAAAACCCTGCCGGTTTGCAGGAAGTGCATTAGAGATATGCTGGCCCAACAAAATTTGTTTTTGGAATACTTTTAACCTTTATTCATAAAGGTAATTTTTATATTAACAGCAGAACTTTTTAATTTAAAAAGTAGCAAAGCCGGGCCGCTGAGGGCCCGGCTTTGCTGTTCTGGAAATTAAACTTTTGCTTTTCAACTT
>JAVBRS010000097.1:0-5299 GCA_031547715.1 Oscillospiraceae bacterium | reverse complement strand
GCACTTTGGGCCGCTGAATTTTGCGGGCCGTTTGCAGCACCGCTGTTGCTGTGGCTTTGTGTTGCTTTTCCAGGGGTTACAGCAGCGCTATTGCCACTTTCACCGCCGTTGTTTTGGCGGTGGTAATCTGCCACAAAGCGCTCCAGCCGGCCTATGGCCACGGCCTCGCCTTTAATTCCGCGCACGCACACACCCTCGCACTGGGTTTCCTGGGGGCAAACACGGCCGCAAACTGCAGGCAGGGCGTTGCTTGCCGCCACAACCCGGTGGGCATCTTCAAAGTTGCCGGCGGCGGTGTGGGCTAAAAATGCCGGTATGTCTATGCCAACGGGGCAGCCATCAACACAGGGTTTATGTTTGCAGGTAATACAGCGCGCAGCTTCATTTTGGGCCTGTGCCGCGGTGTAGCCCAGCGCAACCTCGGCAAAGGTGGCGGCGCGCACCGCCGGGGGCAGGGTGGGCATTGGGGTTTTGTTATCTGCCATGTTAGCCAAATTACCGCACCCCTTTCAAAAGCAAATTGCAGGTTTCCTCATGGCGTTTTTGCTCAAAACTGCGGTAGGCGCTGCTGCGGGCAATGGCCTCATCAAAATCAACCAAATGGGCATCAAACTCCGGGCCGTCTACACAGGCAAATTTAACCTGGCCGCCAACGGTAAGGCGGCAACAACCGCACATGCCGGTGCCGTCTATCATAATGGGGTTCATTGAAACGGTGGTTTTAACCCCGTACCCTTTTGTAAGCTGCGCAACAAATTTCATCATGGGTAAAGGGCCAATTGCAAACACTTCATCGTATTTATTGCCACTGTCTAAATAGGCTTTAAGCGCTGTGGTTACAAGGCCTTTTTGGCCGTGGGTGCCGTCGTCTGTAACAAGGGTGTGGCGTGCCGCCGCCGCGGCAAATTCCGTCTCTAAAATAACAAGCTCTTTTGTTTTAAACCCTGTTATAGCATCAACATAGGCACCATGGTTTGCAAGTTGCTGTGCCAAAGGCAGGGCAATGGCGCAGCCAACGCCGCCGCCAATTACAGCAGCGCGGTTAACGCCGCCTGTATTTGTGGCGTTGCCCAGCGGGCCGACAAAGCTTGGCAGTGCGGCGCCAACTTCAAGGCTGTTCAACACCGCTGTTGTAGCCCCCACAACCTGGAAAATTACAGTGACAACACCGGCCTCTTTATTCCAGCCTGCCAATGTAAGGGGTATGCGCTCACCGCCCGCTTCTGCCTGAAGAATGACAAACGGCCCGGCCTGTGCTTTTTTTGCAAGCAACGGCGCATAAATAAGCATTTTTGTAGTAGTTGCGTTTAAATTTTGCTTTTCAATTATTTCAAACATACTGCCCTCTGCTTTTTATTTTGTGTGCTGTATTTCCCTGCGCAGGGCCAGGGCTACCTCCGGCAGGTTGGTAATTATGCCATTTACGCCCGCTTTCAAAAGGGTTACAAGTTGTTCTTTATCGTCCACTGTCCAGGGGTTTAGCTCAACTTCAAAGGCCCTGCACATAACCACCATGTTTTGGGGCTTATTTGTGGCAATGTAAGGGTGCAGTGCGGCGGCGCCCATGCTGCGGGCGTAAAGCCAGGGCCGGTGTAATGTTGCCATATATAGCGCTGCAAGTTTTGCATGGGGTATGGCCTTTTTCAAAGAGATAAGGCTGTCGTGGTTAAAGCTGGAGTATAACACCTGCTCACGCATGCCAAAGCGGTGTTCCAAAATAAGCAATGCCTTCTCCATAACAGGGTCCGCTGCGCCGGTTGCTTTAATCTCAACATTTACCAAAAGCTTTCTCGGCCCGGCAAATGCGTAAACTTCCTCAAGGGTAGGTATTTTTGTATTTTCAAACCCCGGCACCCCGGCTGAAAAATCAAATTGTCTAAGCTCCTCCAGGGTAAAGGTGTTTACAGGGCCGCTGCCGTTTGAGGTACGCTCTATGGTGTCGTCGTGCAGCACAACGGGAATTCCGTCCTTTGTAAGCTGCACATCAAGCTCGATACCGTCTGCTCCAAGCTCTGCTGCAAGGGTGAAAGCGGGCAGTGTATTTTCCGGGGCCGCTTTGCAGGCGCCGCGGTGGGCAATAATTTTTGTGTACAAAATAAGCTCCTTCCACATTTTTGCAAAAAGGTGCAAAACGTTATTAATAATACTGGTATTATACTGCAAACAAATGCGCTAATTCAAGCGGGGCAGTTTTGCAACCCCGTGGCTTATGTGTTATGCTATATTGAAAAAGGAGGCTGTGCGCAGCAATGGTAAATGAAAAAAATATGTATGAAAACAATGCAGCGCCCGGGTTTGAGCTGCGGCCGGTTACGAAAAAGGACTTCACTGAGGTGTTTGAAACTTCATTGCAGCGAGACTTTGGCCACGGCGGTTTGCGCCCGCTTGCACCTACGCTGGCCCTGTATGACAAAGGCGTTTACAGCGGTTTTACAGCTTTTGAAAAGGGGCGTAAGGTTGGCTATGCTTTTTTTGCAGGCCCACCGGGTGAAAGTTGCCTGCTGCTTGACTATTTTGCAGTTGAACCCGACCTGCAAGGGCATGGTTACGGCAGCCGCATGCTTGCGCAGGCACAAAGTTTTACCGGCACATGCCTGCTTATTGAAGCAGAGCACCCCGCCGCCGCCAAAACAGAGGCCGAGCGCAAGGAAAGCCTTGCCCGCCTGCGGTTTTACCGCCGCGCAGGGGCAAAAAACCTGCATGTGCACTGGCTGGCATACGGAATGGACTACACTGTTTTGCACCTGCCTGTAAAAGGCAGAAAAGCCTTTACAACCGGCCAGGGCAAGGCGGCAATGAAAAACATATATAAGCATTTAACACCTTCAAACACCCCATACAGTCCAAGGTTTTTGTGAGCGCCAAAATTGCACGGCTGCGGCAACCTTTAAATGCAGCAGGTGGGTGGTAACAGGGCTATTGCAGGCAGTGTTTAAATTTTGATATTAGCGGTGCGCAGTAAAAAGAAAGAAGGTAGTATTATGGCCGTAACCATGCAAGAGGACTATAAAAACCAAGACCGAATTTTAGAAGAGGTGCTTAAAGAGGCGAAAGAATTTTTAGCGGCAAGAGATTCAGCGCCGGTGGCACCGCCTTGGCAGCCGGGCAACCCGCAGCCGCTACAGGCGGGCGGCACCGGCGCCGCAGGGGCGCTGGCTGCGTTTAAAGCCCGTTTCGGGGGCGGGCTTCAGGTCTCCAGCGGGCCGCGCTTTTTTGGTTATGTTATAGGCGGCATTACCCCGGCCGCCCTGGCAGGCGACTGGCTTACAAGCCTATACGACCAAAACGCCTTTGGCCTGCCGGGAACGGTGGACAGGTATATTGAACTGGAGGCAGTTGAATATATAAAAGATATGCTTAATTTACCAAATAGCTTTAATGGTGTTTTTACAAGCGGGGCAACCATGGCAAACTTTACCTGCCTTGCCACCGCCCGTGAGTGGGCTGCGGCCAAAGAAGGTAAAACTGCAAACGACGGCATCTACGGCCTAACACCGCCGGTGGTATTAACAGGGGTTGCACATGCCTCAGTTTATAAAAACCTTTCAATGTTGGGCATTGGCCGCGCCGGTGTTGTAAAGTTGCCCTGCGAAGAAGGGCGTGAAGCTGTTAAAATTTCGGCAGTGGAAGAATACTTAAAAGCAAACACTGAAAAAGCCGTTATAGTTATTGCCAATATGGGCACTGTAAACAGCGGCGACCTAGATGACCTTGCGGCCTTGGTGGAAATGAAGAAAAAATACGGGTTTTACCTGCACTGCGAAGGTGCAATTGGTGCAGTGGCGGCAGCCAGCCCCATGTACCGCCCGCTTTTTGCAGGCCTTGGTGAGGTGGACAGCATTACAGTAGACTGCCACAAATGGCTTAACACCCCATACGACGGCGGTGTTGCCCTTATAAACGCAGGGGAATTGCAGGCCCTGCAACACAGGGTTTTTGCCCAAATGGAAACAGCAACAGACAACCCGGCTGAGGAAAACGCCTTTTATAACATGGCACCTGAGGGTTCGCGCCGCTTCCGTGCTTTGCCGGCATGGTTTAGCCTTACCGCCTATGGCAAAGCTGGGTACGCAGCCATGGTTGAAAAAAACTGCGCCCTTGCCCGCCGCATGGAAAGCCACCTTGCCAAAAGCCCAAACATAATACTTTTACATGAAGTGCGGCTTAACATTGTATCTTTTACCCTTAATATGCCCGCGGGGCAATGCACACCGGCGGCGGTGGGGGCTTTTGCAGCGGCTGTGCAAAAAACAGGCAGCACTTTTTTAAACACGGCAAGCCTTTTTAGCCGGCCGGTTGTGCGCTGCTGTATAAGTAACTGGCTTACCGGCGAACAAGATATTGATAATGTGGCAAAAGCCATACTTGAAACGGCAGAAGTTTTTTGTGCCGGTGAAGCATAAATATACCATTCGTAAAAAAATAGGCAGTGTTTTAAAACACGAAACAATGCTGTAAATAGGTGCACTTAGTAAAAAAAGCAGGCAAAAACCCGGCTGGAAGCGGGTTTTTGCCTGCTTAATTTATACAAAGGGTTTACATAAATATATATATATGTTACCATATAGGCGTTTTAATATGTCAAAAATTGCAAAAATGGTAAAGTTTGTGTAACTTGTTAAATTTTGCAGAGGCAGGAAGTTCGTGCTAAAGAAAAAACAGGTAAGGTACATTTTGGGGTGAAAAACAGGCTTAAAACACTTTTCACCGTTCATTTATAGTGCTATTATAGGCAAGGCGCAAAACAAAGTGTTTTGCTGCATTAACAATTATATAAGCAGGCATAAAAGCGGAGGTATAGCTTTGGAGCGTTTAAATAATAATATATTCCAAAAAATAGCGGCTTACCTGAAAGACCCTGAAAAAAAAGAAGCTACTTTTGCACTTACAGTGGGTGTTTTAGCGCTGGTTACTGTTGTTATAAGCGGTTGCATATACAGTGTAGCCGCAAATGCCAGCCGCGTTCCGCAAGGGCCTGAAGTGCCCGCAGTGGTGCTGACAGAAGTAAAATATACCCCCCCTGCCGCAACCGAAGAAGAGGTTGAACAGGAAGATATTGTGGTTACGTTGCAGGCATCATCAGTTGAGGCCGACTTAGAGGTGCAGATACTAAACCCGAAAGGCGAATTGATTACCGGCCACAACTTCCAGTTGGTGGTTAAATACCCCAGCGGAAAAGAAAAAACATGGCCGATAACAGAGATGGATGGCTTTTTATACCTTACAAAATTAGCGGAAGGTGATTACACCATAACAATTTTGCCCATGGAAGGGTTTGTTATGCCGCAGGACGCTATAA
>JAVBRS010000017.1:0-6815 GCA_031547715.1 Oscillospiraceae bacterium | reverse complement strand
TAATTGTGGTATCTCCTAAAGGGAATATTACAAGTATTAAAATAGCTATAAACGGTAATATTACAAGGCGCAGCGCCGTTGAAAGGTACAGCTCTTTTTCAAACACTATACTTTTCAAATCAATTTCAGCCAGGTAACTGCCGAGGATAATCATTGCGACGGGTGTGTTTAAGCCTGCGATATAACCCAGCGCCTGTACCGCCAAAGCAGGCGGCTGAAATGGAATTAAAAACAATATAAAACCCAAACCGATACTTATAAAAACAGGGTTTTTGACAACCTGCTTTATTTTTATAACTTCTCTATTTCCTGTCATAATATAAAGGCCGTATGTCCACTGGAATAAATTTAAAAAAGCCACAAAAGGCGCAACGTAAAAAACAGCTTCACCGCCAAATACAGCCTGCACAAGCGGTATACCAACAAAGCCTGCATTGCCAAAGGCAGCAGCAAAATTTTGAATTCTTTTTTTCTTGCCGAAAACAAACCATGAAATGCACATGGCAACCAGAAGTACAATTAAAGCAAGCAAAGCGGAAATGGCAAGGTCACGAAGCCTTTGAAAAGAAAATTCAATTAAAAATGATTTTAAAACAACACATGGAATAACATATTTCAACAAAATTGCACCAAGGTCTTTACCGCCCTGGGCAGAAAGGATGCCGCTTTTTACTAAAAGCATGCCAAACCCCATTAAAAAGCCCATTATCAGTATTTGTTGAAATAGTATTAAAGCCATTTGCCTGCTCCTTTCGGGGCGGTAAAACCATTTTTTATTGCTACCGGCGTATTTGTTACAGTGGCAGTACCAACCGGCGGTATTTACCAAACGGTGTTTTTTATTTTTGCGTTTAGCTGTGCCGGTGTGGGTGCTTAAATATTGTTTATAAAAAACTGTACACAAAACCGTTTTTTGCAGTGCTTGCTTATGCTTAACAGTTGAACATGCCCTATGCGACAGCTTACAAGCGCCGCTATACTGCGCTTGATATAACCGGGGTAGGGTGCTTTTAGTTTTGCGCAATTGCATACAAGGTTTTATTGCTTGCCCATGCGTTGCATTGCCGTGTATACCGGCTGCCACACAAACTTGCTAATTGTGGCTGCCGGGCTGCACACAAATACAGCGGGTGCCGTCATACGGGCCAAGGGGCACAATTACAATGTCGCCGCTTTTCGCTTTGGCTTTTACCGCCACAGGTATATAACCTTTGGTGTAGCCGCTGTACAGGCCACGTGTAAGTGTCTTTTCAAGCAGCACCTCCTGCTGGGTGCCTGAAAAGCTTGCAATAATTTCACTGCGCACTTCGTCTGCCGCCGTTTGCAAAGCTTTGTGGCGGCGGGCTTTTGTCGTTTCATCTACCTGGGCGGTAAAACCTGCAGCTGCCGTGCCCGGCCGGGAAGAGTAGCTGAACACATGCACCTTTAAAAGGCGGCAGCGCTTTACAAAAGCCAAAGTGTCGCTAAATTCATCTTCTGTTTCACCGGGGAAGCCCACAATAACATCTGTTGTGAATGTTGCACCCAAAAATATGGTGCGCATTTTGGAAAGAAGGCCTTCAAAAAATGCGGTGGTATATCTGCGGTTCATTCGTTTCAAGGTGGCGTCGCACCCGCTTTGAAGCGAAAGGTGAAACTGCGGGCAAAATTCTTTTACGCCTGCAAGCCGTAAAAGTGTTTCATCGCTCAGCAAGTCCGGCTCTAACGAGCCAAGGCGAACACGTTGTATACCCGGTGTTGCCGCAACCTTTTCAACCAGGGCGGCAAGGCCGGTGGCACTGTCATCACCATAGCAGGTAAGGTTTATGCCGGTGAGAACCACTTCCTTATAACCTGCGGCGGCAAGGGTGTTAACTTCGGCAAGTATGCTGCTCTCGTTCCTGCTGCGGGCCCTGCCGCGGGCGTAGGGTATAATGCAATATGCACAAAAACGGTTGCAACCGTCCTGCACTTTTAAAAAGGCGCGTGTGTGGCCGGCGGGTTGGCCGGCGGGCAGCTCTTCAAACTCGTCTTTTGCGGTGTAGGGCAACACCTTTTGCACACGTTTGCCGGTGCGGGCAAACTCCTCAACCGCAGTTAAAATTTCACTGCGCTGGCCTGTGCCCGTTATAACATCTGCCATTTCAATGTCCGCCGCCTTTTCAGGGAAGGCTTGCGGCATGCAGCCTGTCAGCACTGTTATGGCGTCAGGGTTTTCCCGTTTGCATTTGCGCAGCCACTGGCTGCTTTTTTTATCTCCGCCGGCGGTAACCGTGCAGCTGTTTAAAAGGTAAATGTCTGCTTTTTCACCCGGTGCGGCTTCACTGTGGCCGGCAAGTTCAAACAGGCGCTGAATGGCGCCAGTCTCTTGCTGGTTAACTTTACAGCCAAGGGTATAAAATTGTACTTTCAAGTGTGTCCTCCGGGGTAAGGTTTAATTTGTTTAAATTTATATGGCTAAGCGCAGTTTTGCAGAAAATATATTAACCAGTATATAAAATTTTGCGCCGAATTACAAGAAACGCCATTCAACAGCATATACATAACCGAAAGATACTATAGGAGGTTAATGGAATGAAATATGACAAACTATGGCAAAAACGGGCAGTTGCTACTTTTTTAAGTATTTTTTTATTGTTTTATGCCTTGTTACCGCTAAATGTGTTTGCCTCAGGTACCGAAGAGCCACCGCCGCCTGCCGCAACATCTGACCCGGCGCCCGCCACAACGCCTGAGCCGCAGAGCAGCGAACCCGAGCCGGAACCCGAACCGCCACCAGTGCCGCCGACAGCGGAAAACCAGCCGTACCAGCAATTTATAGGCGGCAAAGACTATTACCCGGCCATTGCAGGCGTTGCCGCGGAAGAGTTTGTGCAACCAGCCTTTGATGTGCCCTGCCGTGCCGCAATTTTGTTTGAACAGGAAACCGGTACTGTGCTTTACGAAAAGGACGCAGACGCCCAGGTGCCGATGGCGTCTATCACCAAAATAATGACAATACTGCTTGTGATGGACGCACTGGACAGTGGGCAGGTAACTGTTTCAGATATTGTGCCGATAAGTGAGCACGCTTTCTCAATGGGCGGCTCTCAAATTTGGCTGGAACCCGGCGAACAGATGACGGTGCAAGAACTGTTAAAAGCCGTGGTTATATCCAGCGCAAACGATGCCGCAGTAGCCCTGGCAGAGCTGGTTGGCGGCTCTGAACCTGTGTTTTGTGAGATGATGAACCAGCGTGCCGCGCAACTTGGCATGCTTAACACCAACTTTACAAATGCCTGCGGGCTTGACGCCCCCGGCCATTATTCAAGCGCAAGGGATGTTGCAATTATGACCAGCGAACTTATGAAAACTCACCCTGATGTTATTGAATATACAACCATATGGATGGATTACCTGCGTGGCGGTGAAACCCAGCTTATAAACACCAACCGCCTACTGCGCAGCTACCAGGGCACCACCGGCCTAAAAACAGGTACCACCAACGGCGCGGGTGTCTGCATTTCGGCGTCGGTAACACGCGGCGAAACGTCATTGGTGGCTGTGGTGCTTGGGGCCCCTTCTTCTGAAGAGCGGTTTAGTGCTGCCACAACACTTTTGGACTTCGGTTTTGCCAACTATGAAATGGCGGTTACCCCTGCACCGCAAAATGCACCACAAAGCCTGCGGGTGCTTGGCGGTGCAGATAAAGAAGTGGAGCTTATATACAACCTGCCACAAAAAGTGCTGGTACGCAAAGGGCAGGCGGGTGGCATTACCGCTGAAATTGACCTGCCAGAGAGTTTAGCTGCCCCTGTATTCAGCGGCAGCCAGGTTGGCAGCGTTAAAATAAAAAGCGGCGATACCGTGCTTGGCACCTACCCGGTTGTGGTGCAAAACGGGGTGGAAAAAATGAGTATGGGCATTGCTTTGGCGTTATTGACAAATGCAATTTTCACAATATAGCACAACGGCGAAAAGCCGCCCTATTGCTTGACAGCGCCAAGCAAAAAATAGTATTATTTACAAAAGCAATGCGGGGCAAAACAGTATATTGCTGTTAAGGGGGGCTTTACCTGGGTATAACTATAAAGGCAAAGTACCCGGAAGGGTTTAATGCAAAAGGGGCGCTTGCCGCCTTGTTACCGGCTGTTGAAAATGCCCATGCCCGGCTGCACGCAGGCACCTGCCAAGGCAGCGAATGGCTGGGCTGGCTAAACCTGCCAACGGGCTATAACAGGGAAGAGCTTACCCGTATAAAAGCAGCGGCAAAGCGCATTAGAGAAACGGCAGACATTCTTGTTGTTGTGGGCATTGGCGGCTCTTACCTTGGGGCCCACGCCGCATTGCAGGCAGTTTTGGGGCCACAGTTTAACGCATTGGCATGCGGCCCTAAAATTTATTTTGCGGGTAATAGTTTAAGCCCTGTGGCAGTGGGACAGCTTTTGAAAATTATGGAAGGCAAACGTGTTGCTTTAAACGTCATATCAAAATCCGGCACCACAACTGAGCCGGCGGTGGCATTCAGGGTGTTGAAAAGCTATTTAGAAGAAAAAATGGGCAAAGAAGCGGCCCAAAAAAACATATATATAACAACAGACCCTGCAAACGGCGCTTTGCGCCGGCTTGCGCAGGCTGAAGGGTACGAGACTTTTAATGTACCTGAAGATGTTGGCGGAAGGTACTCAGTTCTAACTGCGGTTGGCCTTTTGCCTTTGGCGGCAGCAGGGCTGAATGTTGATGATATGCTGCACGGTGCAAAAAAAGCGCAGGGTGAACTTGCAATTTGCAGCACGGAAAACGCTTGTTACCAATACGCCATGGCGCGCTATATGCTTTACACAAGCGGTAAAAAAATAGAACTTTTCACCAGCTACGAGCCGGGGCTTACCCAGTTTGGCGAATGGTTTAAGCAGCTTTTCGGCGAGAGCGAGGGCAAAGGCGGCAAGGGTATTTTCCCTGCGGCAGCCACCTACTCAACAGACCTGCATTCAATGGGGCAGTTGGTGCAAAGCGGCGAGCGCAATTTGTTTGAAACCGTTTTATGGGTTGAAAACCACGGAGAAGATGTATACATAGCCACAGAGCAAGATAATTTTGACGGTATGAATTACCTTGCAGGGCAAGGCATTGCCGCAATAAACAAGCAGGCAATGCTGGGTACGCTTGCGGCACACACCGCAGGTGGCGTGCCGTGTATTTTACTTACAACCCCCAGCCTGAAAGAGGAAGATTTCGGCTACATGGTGTATTTTTTTGAAAAGGCGTGTGCAATTTCCGCCTTGCTTTTAGGTGTTAACCCGTTTGACCAACCCGGGGTAGAGCAGTACAAAAAGAACATGTTCGCACTGCTGGGGAAACCTGGCTTTGAAGCTGAAAGGGAAGAACTTTTGACCCTTTTAAGCGAATAAAACCACACTGGCGGTGTAAAAAATAAGGAGGTCTATTATTATGATTCAACTTATAACCGGCAACAAGGGTACTGGCAAAACTAAAATTATGGTGGAGATGATAAACGCAGCCGCGAAAACTGCCAGCGGCAACATTGTATGCATTGAAAAGGGAATGAAGCTTACCTACGATATAGATTATAACGTGCGCCTTGTAGACATGGATGAATTTGGCATTATGAACTACGATATGCTGTTTGGGTTTGTGGCCGGCATGCGCGCCGGAAACTACGACATTCAGGAAATTTACATAGACGGTGTTCTGCGCATTGAAAATGAAGGCCTTGAAACACTTGGTGCACTACTGGCTGAAATTGACAAAGCCTGTGAGGATATAAAGGTGGTTTTCACAATATCTGCAGAGGAAGGCGCCCTGCCGCCGGAAGTTAAAAAATATTTGTAAAAATGCCTTTTATAGCGCCCAAAGGGCAGCGGTGCTGCCCTTTGGGCGCTTTGTTTTCTTTTTATTGACAAAGCATAGGCAGTGCATTATAATTATTAAGCTACCGCCAAGAGGTGTTTTATGATTATACAGCTTAGGAACATTTCTGCAGGGGAAGAAGGGGAAAAGTTTACTTTTCCAATTCATATTAATGAGGTTGGCATTTCCTTTGCCCTACAGCCGCAAGGCTGGCTGGAAGCAAAGCGCATAAATGGTGCTTACAAGCTTACAGTTAGCGCAAAAGGTATTTTACAAGGGGTGTGCGCCCGCTGCAATAAACCGGTTGAACAAGCTTGCGCTGCAAGCCAAACCTACATTGTGAAAGAAGAAGACCTTACCCTGAGCGACACCGAAGACACCGAAGACCAATTGCCCATGCACCTTGGCGCACTTGATGCCCATGAACTTGCGCGGCAAGAGTTACTTTTGCAGGTGCCTGGGGTAATGTACTGCCCTGAGGGATGCAGCGGCCTTTGCCCGGTGTGCGGCACAAAAAAAGAAAACGGCTGCAACTGTGAAACCCAAACGGGCGACGCACGTTGGCAGGTTTTAAAAACATTGTTGACTGACGAAGATAAAATATAGAGGAGGTGCCTAAAATGGCAGTACCAAAGAGAAAGGTTTCCAAAGCGAGACGTGATAAAAGACGCTCCTCTGTATGGAAGCTGGAGATGCCCGCAATTTCAAAATGCCCACAGTGCGGTGAATACCGCCTGCCGCATAAAGTTTGCGGCAGCTGCGGTTATTACAAAGGCCGTGAAATTATTAAAAAGGAAGCATAATGTGGCTTCTCGGGTTAGCTAAAAGGGGGGAAGTATCCCCTCTTTTTTCTTTACAGTTAAAATTGAAGAGAAGATTACTGGCAAACTTAAGAAAGGGTGTTTTTTTATGGCAGTTTATATTCAAACGGTTACACAAAATTCACCTGCACACCGCCTTGGGTTGCGGGCGGGAGATGTGCTTTT